>DATGJK010000379.1:0-4383 GCA_035295245.1 Acidobacteriaceae bacterium | reverse complement strand
CATGGCGCTGATGTCGTCGGCGGTGGAACTCGTTCTGATTTTCGTTGCCCTCGAGATCTCTTCTATCTCAACTTACATTCTTGCCGGATTCCGGCGAAGTGAGGCATCGAGCAGCGAGTCATCGCTCAAGTATTTTCTGTTGGGCTCCTTCGCCACCGCATTTTTCTTGTACGGCGTTGCGATGATGTTCGGTGCTACCGGTTCCACGAACATCGACATCATCAGCCAGAAACTGCAGGCCGGTCCGGTGCAGGTGCTGGTGTATGTGGCGATGGCCCTGATGTTCGTTGGCCTGGGATTCAAAGTCGCAGCCGCGCCGTTTCACATCTGGACGCCCGACGTTTACGAAGGGGCTCCGGCGCCGATCGTGGGCTTCATGTCGACCGCGCCTAAGGCGGCGGCGTTTGCCGTATTGCTTCGAGTTGTGTTCGCGATTAATGCTCCTGGCCGCTTCTGGTTGATCTGGCTGGCAGCGGCGCTGTCGATGACTCTGGGCAACCTGGGGGCTCTGGTTCAGACGAACGTCAAGCGCTTGCTGGCCTACTCTTCGATTGCCCATGCGGGCTATGTACTCGTGGCATTTGCGATGACCACCCCGGAGAATTCCGGCGCCGGAATCTCTGCCGCTATCTTTTACACCGCGGCCTACGCCGCCATGAACGTGGGCGCGTTCGCCGTCGTCGGTCACTTTGCCAGCGCCGGAGAGCGCTACGTCACTCTGGAAGACTACGAGGGTCTGGGCCGCACGTCGCCGATTCTGGCTGCGACACTCACTATCTTCCTGCTATCGCTGATCGGCATTCCGATGACGGGCGGCTTCTTTGCCAAGTTCTACGTCTTCAGCGCCGCGTTGAGAGCGAACCTGGTCTGGCTCGCCCTTATCGGAGCGGTTAACAGTGCCATCGGCGCCTATTACTACCTGCGTATTATCGTCATGATGTATATGCGCGAGCCGCGCAAGGCGGTACCGGTCGCTCCCATTCCCTTCGGGTTAGGGACGGCCCTGACGCTCAGCGTGGTGGCTACTTTGTACCTTGGATTGCTTCCAAACCGGGCCCTGCTACATGCGCAGCAGTCGGCGCAAGACCTGCTGCGGCAGCCGCAAACGGCGTCCAGCGAACTTCCCACCCAGCCTTTACCGGCCGTTCCAAAGAACTAGTCTTTCTGTGGAAATTCGGCAGAAAATGCCCATTTGACAAGGACCTTGGCGCGCGTGCATGATGGTTGGCACCAAGTTCAGTCCTACCCTCTCAAAGGAACTGACAAGTCACCCGGAGGAGAGCAAATGTCCAATCTGATTCGCAGGCTATGGTCGGAAGACGCGGGGCAAGACATCGCGGAATATGCGGTGATGTTGGCGGTAATTCTGGTGCTGGTTGTGGGGACGGTAAGGTTAATCGGGTCGAATGCCAACAACGCATTCTCAAACGTCGCCAGTACTCTCCAGTAATCGGGTAATTCCGGCAATCTGCAAGATTCGTTGGCAAGCACAGGACTTTCTATGACACGATTTACTCTAGGCACGCCATTTACCGCTTACTGGTTTCCAGGCGAGCGGCTGCGGCGCAGCTTGGGGTAGGGTGAGCCAATAAAGGCCAGCCAGACTAAACAAGTTCAGCCGCAAGCCGCGATCAGGGATCGCGGTTTTTTTGCTTTTTGGGGAAAAATTAACCGAGGAGAGCCGCGATGATCGTCAATATGTCCGACAAAGCAACCGAGCAGGAGATTAACCACGTGATTGAACGGATCCGCGAGGCGGGATACCAGCCTCACGTCACCCGCGGCACCGAGCGCACCATTGTCGCAGCGGTCGGCAGCGGGCGCCGGCACGAGATTGAGGCGCTGCAGGTGGCGCCCGGGGTGGACAACGTGGTCGCCATTGCCCAGCCGTTCAAGCTGGTGAGCCGCCAGGTCAAGCCCGAGCGCACGGTGGTGAACGTAAATGGCGTCGAGATCGGTGGACCGGATGTGGTCGTGATGGCCGGCCCGTGCTCGGTGGAGTCGCGCGAGCAGCTCCTCGATACGGCGCATGCGGTGAAGCGCGCCGGAGCCTCGATGCTACGCGGCGGCGCTTATAAACCTCGGACATCGCCCTATGACTTTCAGGGACTGGGACTTGAGGCGCTCAAGATTCTGCGCGAGGCCCGCGAGATTACCGGCCTGCCCGTGGTCACCGAAGTGATGAGTACCGAGGATATCGACATTATTTGCGAGCATGTGGACATGCTGCAGGTGGGCGCTCGAAATATGCAGAACTTCGCATTGCTGCGGCGTCTGGCCACCATCAACAAGCCGATCCTCCTGAAGCGTGGACCGTCTGCGACTGTCAAGGAGTGGCTGCTCGCGGCAGAGTATCTGCTTTCCGGAGGCAATCATCAGGTTGTGCTCTGTGAGCGCGGCATCAAGACTTTCGAAACCGAGATGCGCAATACGTTTGACCTCGCTGCCGTCGCGCTGGCACGCGATCTGTCGCATCTGCCGGTGATCGCCGATCCGTCGCACGGTACGGGCAAGCAGAGTCTGATTGCGGCAGTATCTCGCGCTGCGGTTGCGGTGGGGGCTGATGGACTGATTATCGAAGTGCATCCCTGCCCGGAGCGGGCGTTGTCCGATGGCGCACAGTCTCTGGATTTCGCAGGATTCGGCCGCGTCATGCGCGCGTTGTCGGAGCCGCTGCGCCGAACCGCGAGTCTGCCTGCGGCAGTGTCGGCAGCGTCGTAGGGACGCAATTACTGCTTAGTGTTTGGTTGCGGGCGCCGGCGGCTGCTTCACCTGCATGGCCGGATCACCGAACAAGACGTAGGTCTTGCGGACGCCGGCATCGGCGATGTTCTGCTTTGCGTTGAGGATCGAATCTCCCAGCGTCATCGCTTTCGACGTCAGAGCGTTCTGAATCACCATCCCATCGAGCCTGGTCTGCGGTGCGGGCTGGTTCAGGCCGGTTGACGCGAGCACCGCGACGGCGCCGCCATTCGGTGCCAGCAGCAGGGTCACGCCGAGCGGCTGGGAATAAACGTCCTGGAAGAATCCGTTCAGGCAGTTCATGATCAGGAAGACAGGAAGCTGCGAGTTGTTCGTCAGCGTGTCCACCGCATTCGTGTCGAATATGTCGGACCCGGACCACTGCTCTTCCGATCCGTGGCCTAGATAGTTCACCAGCAGCTGTCCTGAATTAATTCCATTGATGATATCCGTGCGCGCCGTCTCCGATCCGGTTGTGCCCGTGAAGACCTCGGTCGCTGTGACACTTGACGGAAGCTGTTTCTCGACGGTCTGAGTATCCTGCGTGAAGCTCTCCGTGTCGTCCCTGTCGGCGACCATGAGAGCTTGCGACGTCCATGGACCGTTGGTGGACTTGCCTTCGTAGGCGACGATTTTTCCAACCACCGTCTGAGCTTCATCCACGGTGCCAACCGGCAGACGGCCGGTCGCGATTGTCGGCATGCCACTATTCGTGAAATCAGAGAACCAGTCGTCGGACGCGGTCATCAGGTTGGTTGATGGCACAATCTGCGTCGGCACAAGATCGAGGTGGCCGAGGCCAAGATAGTTTCTGGGATCGAGCGACGCGCGTCCATTCAACAAGAGATAGGCTGGCGCTTTCGTCCAGTTCGCTTGCGCCGATTGCAGGAACTGGCGGATCACCATCGGACTGCGCTCGCCGAAATTGAACTCGTCGTAGAGATCAGTGATCGGCACTACCAGGGACGACTTCCCTTCCGTTGCGTGCGCATGCACCAGTGGGGCCAGCGACGGCGCGAATTCGTCGTACGTCACCATGGCGATGTCTGCCCCCGGCCGCGCGCCGTGCCAATACGATGGATGGTTCGGCCGCAGTCCAGCTGGCGTCGCGACCTTGTCTTCCGCAACGGCGAGCAACGTATGCCACATAGGCGCGGCGGGATTCGTGGTCGTCCACGGCACCTGAATTGCGATCTCGTACGTGCCGCTGTCGGAGTTCACTTGCGGCACAACCTGCACGGGGCGGCCCGGATCCGTAATGTCGAGCACCGTTGCCGGCTTCGTGAAGCCGCTCAGTTTCAGTTCGTCGCCCGAGCGACCCGTGAATTTCAGCTGATCGAAATCCGCAACGTACAAGTGCGGATACGTAATCCGAATTGACTGCACCAGGCTTGTATCGTAGTCACCATTCTGCGCGGTCAGCGTAACGGTATTGTTCCACTCCTGCAGCAGACCGGAGGGCAGGCTGACGCTGAGTGTGCCTTTGTCCTGACCGGTGAAAGTCACGTCGCCGACGGGAGATCCGTTGAGCGTAACTTTCACATCGTGCGGGAACGCGGTGATGATGCCCTGCAGCACGACTTCTAGCTTCGCCGGAGTCGTCGAGGACACATCGAGATGTGGCACGTGCAACACCTGTTC
>DATGJK010000378.1:0-7378 GCA_035295245.1 Acidobacteriaceae bacterium | reverse complement strand
CGCCGAGGCCACCGTCGCCTCCACCCGCGCCGATGTGCGCAATGCGCAGGAGATGCTCGACCAGGCGCAGGTGCAGCTCGGCTACGCCAAAATCCTCTCGCCGGTCACCGGCATCGTGAACACGCGCGCCGCCCTCCAGGGCGAAGTCGTCGCGCCCGGAACGCCCATCGTCACCGTTGTCGACCTTTCGCAGACCTGGGTTTATGCGCCCATCCCGGAAACCGAAGCCGACTCAGTCCAGCTCGGCGACAAACTGCGCGTCGTCATGCCCAGCGGCGCCAGCGTGCAGGGCACCGTCATTGCCAAATCCGCGCTCGCCGGCTTCGCCACCCAGCGCGACGTCAGCCGCCGCAAACGCGACATCGAAACCATTCAGCTCAAGCTGCTCGTCGACAATCCCGGCATGCGCTACGTCCCCGGCATGATCGCCTCGGTTTACGTGCCGCAAAGCAAGCTGAGGCAGAAATGAGCGCCGCCGCTGCTGTCCCCGCCATCGCGGTCGAGAACATCGTCAAGCGTTACGGCGCGTTCGAGGCCGTCAAGGGCGTCACCTTCAGCGTCGCCGACGGCGAAATCTTCGGCCTGCTCGGCCCCAACGGCGCCGGCAAATCGACGCTCATCCGCATGATGACCACCCTCATCCCCGTCACCCAGGGTCGCGCGCTCATCGCCGGGCACGACGTCAGCCGCGAACCCGACGCCGTCCGCCGCCTCATCGGCGTCATCCCTCAGGCGCTCACCAGCGACATCGACCTCACCGTCGAAGAGAACCTCTCGATCTACGCCAAGCTCTACGGCGTGCCGCGCGCCCAGCGCGAGCGCAACATCACGAATCTCCTCGAAGCCGTCGACCTCACCAAATGGCGCGAAGCGCAAACCAAAACCCTCTCCGGAGGCATGCGTCGCCGCCTTGAAATTGCTCGCGGCCTCGTCCACAGTCCCCGCATCTTCTTCCTCGACGAGCCCACCACCGGCCTCGATCCCGTCTCGCGGGTCGCGGTATGGGAGATGCTCGACCGCCTGCGCGTCAGCATGAAGCTCACCATTCTGATCACCACGCATTACATGGACGAAGCCGATAACCTCTGCGACCGCATCGCCATCGTCGATCACGGCAAGCTGGTTGCCCTGGACACGCCCATGGGACTTAAAGCCAGCGTCCCCGGCAGCAGCGTTATCGAAGTGCACTTTAAGGGCGACCTGCCGGAGCGTCAGAACCGCTTGCAGCAGCTCGCCGATGTTACCGGCGTCGAGTCCCACGGAACAGGCGGCTACCGCGTCATGACGTCCAACGGCTCCCAGACCACAACGCAACTGGTCGAGCTGGCTCTGAAAACCAGCGACCCCATCACTTCCCTCAGCGTCCAGAACACCACGCTGGACGATGTCTTTGTCTACTACACAGCCCGCCAACTGCGCGACGAGCAGGTGAAGACTGTCAGCTTCATGATGCCGCCGCGCCCGGGGATGCAGCCATGAACCGAATGATGGCCATCGTGGAGCGCGAGCTCCGCAAATTCTTCCGCTCGCCCGCCCTTATGCTCATGTCGATGATGCTGCCCCTCGTGCAGCTCATCATCCTCGGCAACGCCTTCGGCGGCAAAGTGAGAAACAGCCGCATGGGCGTGGTTGATTACGACCACGGCGAACAGGCGCTGAAGATTCACGAAGCGTTGGTTGACGTCGAAGCGAACGTCCGTACCTTTACCACCGTGCCGTACAGCAACGAGGCTCGGGCGCGCGACGATGTTCAGACCGGCAAGATCGATGCCGCCGTTGTGATTCCCGCCCAGTACTCCCGCCGCGTGCTCGCGGGCGAGTCTCCGCAACTCGGCCTGGTCGTCGATAACTCGGATCAGTTCGTCAGCAGCAGCATCGAGTCCGAGATGCAGTCGCTCGTCGATTCTCTGAACGCGCCCATCATCCAGCCCAAAGTACTCCAGAACGTCACCCTGGACATCGTTGAGCTCTATCCCTATGTCGAGTACATGAAGTTTCTTCTCGCCGGATCCATCGCCCTCGCCATGTATGTCTCGGTCATGATCGGCGGCGGCATGTTATACATCGACGACAAAGCGCGTGGCGTGCACGAAGGCTATCTCGTCACCCCGATTACGCGCCTCGAGCTTGTCATGGGACTCAATCTCGCCGGCGCCATCAAGGCGGTCCTTTCCGGCATCAGCCTCACCGTCATCGGATCGCTGCTCGCCGGCCTCGGTGTTATCTTCCGCCCCGGAGCCGTGATCCAGCTCGCGCTCCTGATCGTCGCCACCTCGATTGCCTTCAACGGCATGATGTTTCTGCTCATGGTGCGCGTCGAGGATCCGCTGGTTCCACGCGCGATGTTCGGCGTCCTGAACACGCTGCTGTTCTTTCCCAGCGGCGCCATCTATCCCGTGGAAGCTTTTCCCCCGTGGCTGCGCGCCATCGCCGTCGTCGATCCCTTCAGTTATGCAGTGCATGGGCTGAAGGCAATTCTCGTCAAAGACGGTGGATTTACCGCCATCCGCTCCGACTTATTCTTCCTCTTTGCCTTCGGAATTGCTTCCCTGGTGATTGCCACGCCGCTGTTCCGGCGGACCCTGTAAACGGAAAAGCGGGCATTTCTGCCCGCTTTTCTCCTCATGGGACCGTGCTTATGCCGCTTTCCCGCCCTTTTGCTTCCGGTGCGCCGCCCACCGCCGCTTCAGCGCTTCGGAGATACGCCGCCGCCCTTCCGCCGTCAGGTGACGCTTTCTTCCGGGTTTGCGTTTGGCAGTCTGCGTTCCTTTTGGCCTCCCGGGCCTCCGGGTACCTCCGGCGAGCAGAGCACGTGCTTCCTTCAGCCGGGCAATCTCCTGCTCCAGCTCAGTAACGATCTGCTTAACTTCCACGTATCCTCCCTGGTGCTTGTTTCGGGAAGCCCTCCCGCACTATCCCCGGGGGAAGGATGACTTCCTCTCGCGTCTCTGGTTATCAGACTAATAGTCAGGCGACTAACTTGACAAATAGGGAGAGGAAAGGCTCGCCGTCTACTGCTGATCTTCTTCCCGCGACGGCCGCGGCGCCGGCATTCCGCGCCCCTCGCCGTCGGGCGCGCGCGACGTGATGCCGAGGCGATGATCCCGGCCGCTGTCCTGCGTGAACCGCTTCAGGTCGCGCAGGGTTTCCTGCTTTTCACGCGCATAATCCATCGCCATTCTCGTCAGCGCATAGGTGACGATATCGCTGTGGTGCAGCCCCTGCATCTCCGGATCCCGCCGGAAGTTGAGCCATAGCCGGTGCACCAGCTGTACGTCCTCCGCGCGCAGCGAAGGCGCGTGCGGACCGATGTGAAAGGCCTCCGACTCCCCGTCCGGCATCACCACGTAGAACGTGAATTGCCGCTTCGGTTCCGGCAGATTCTCCCATGCCTGCCCTACGTGGAACGCCTGCTCCTGCGCCGACATCCTGGTCGATAACCCCGCAACCAGCGCCGCTACTTCGAGAGAGTTAGCAGCCTGCACCAGAGCGGCAAAGATATCGCCCGCCGGCACCACCAGCAGCGAAATATGTTTCCCGAAGCTCTCCGCGACCGACACTGCCTTGGTAAACAGCATCTGCTCGTGTTCGCTGAAGATTTGCTCGTCGAGAACTTCAGGACCGCCGGCTCCCACCATTCGGGCCGTGAGCACGACAATGTCCTGCTGATCCGCATTCGTGCGCGCCAGCGCCCACTTCAGCGCGTATGGATTCACCGGATCGCGCATCGTCACCAGCACGCTCCCCGGGCGCACCGCCAGCGTCTCGCGCCCGATCGTGTCCTGCTGCTCCAGCTGGAAGTGCTCCTTCATCTGCTGCTGCGTCAGCTGGTAGCGGTGAAGATTCTTCCGCTCGGAAATCACGAAGATGGTGAAAAACACCGCCGTGAATGCGATCCCGCTTTCCGTCGCCACGCTCTTCGTGACCAGGTTCACCATCGCAGTCATCAGCAGCGTCAGGAACACGCAGAAGAGGCCGACGGGAAACTCCGTGCCTCCGATCCGCAGGTTCACCGGCACCTTCCAGCCGCGCTCCCCTTTGTACTTCCAGCGCAGCACCAGCATGGCCAGCGAGTTGAAGGTGAAACTCCAGATCACGCCGAAGGCATACGCCTCACCCAGCATGATCACGTTGCCGCGGCTCACGATGATCGTGAACAGTTGCAGCCCCGTCACCAGGTTGATGATGCGGTAGCTGGTCCCGAACCGCCGGTGCGGTTTGCGGAACCAGTCCGTCAGCACGCCGTCCTCGGCAATGCGCATCATCACGCCGTTCGCCCCGATGATCGACGCGTTGATCGCTCCCGACAGGATCAGGAATCCCACCAGCACCACGAATACCCGGAAGATGATGCGCAGGACCAGCGGTCCCCACATGTACATCGCCATGCCGGCGATCAGGTTGTCGCGGTACACCGGGACGCGCACGCTGTCCGGAATGATCATCACCGCCAGCAGCGAGCCGATCCCGGTAAAGATGAAGCTGTACAGCGCGATGACGATCGCGGCGCGCTTCAGATTCCTGAGCTTCGGATGTTCGATCTCCCGATTCACCTGCGCCAGCGTCTCTTCGCCGGACATGGCCAGCACCGAGTGGCCGAACGCCATCAGGATCCCAAAGATGCCCAGCATGGTGCTGAGCCGCGTGCCACGCAGAAACCCCAGCGCGTCAGAAGAGAAATGCAGGCTGGAAGGCACCGGCCAGGGCGGCAGTTTCGCGTGAACATGAAACACCGTGATGAAGCCCCAGCCCAGCAGCAGGAGCACCATCACCGTGGTCACCTGCATGATGTTCAGCGCCTTGTCCGAGGACTCCTCGATGCCCTTCGTGTTCTGCCACCAGTAGTAGATCGTCACGGCGGCAGCCAGAATGGCCGACGTCTCGTCGATGGGGAATTGCACGGCCACATGCCCGCTGTGCATCAGCCACGCCGGCAGCAGAGCATGCTGCGCCCCGACGCCCAGCAGTTCATTGAGCAATCCCACAATGTACTGGCCCGCCGACACGCCCGAGATCGGCCCCGTCAGGATGTAATCGAACATCAGGGCCGAAACGCTCAGCTTGGCAAAATTCCCGCCCAGCGCTTCCTTCACCACGCGGTATACGCCGCCGCGCGTGAACATCGAGCAGCTCTCGACGTACACCGAGCGCACCGCAAACGAAAACAGCATGACGCCCAGGATGAACCAGGGGGCTGCCTTGCCCACCGCCTGCTCGGCGATGCCGCCGGCATAGAAGGCCGAAGAGCCAAGATCGTTCAGGACGATGGCCGCTGCTCGCCAGAAGGAAATAAAGGTGAGCATGACCGAGGAAGCCACGACCAGCTTCACACGATCCGAATGCGGCGCGTACCGGGTGGTTCCTGAGGCCATGAAAGGTTAAAAGGGCTCGCCGCGGCCGGCTTCCCGTCCATCGACGCGCCCAGCGCTGAGTGTATGTCTCCTTCGCTGCACAGTCAATGGAACTGCCCCCCCGAAACCGCTGCCCGGGCGCGCTGCCGCATCCACTTCAGCAGAGCAGGGTGCCGCGATGAGTCTCCCTGCCCGAAACCCGGACTGGTAAACTCATCCCCGGAATCGGGAACATGGCTGAAGCGTCAATGATGCGACCCCTGACGGCGATCCTGGGCACTCCGGTGACCAGTGCGCGCGGGCGGCTCCGTGGCCGTCTCAAGGACGTCGCTGTCGCTACCGGCGCCGACGCCGGGCGCGTTGCCGGCCTCGTGATCAAAACCCGCAAAGGCCTGGAACTTGTCTCCGCAAACGACATTCGCTGGACCCCCAGCGGCGCTCTGGAACTCCGTCCCGAGGCCGTCCTGAACCAGGTGCTCGGCGACGAGGGCTTCATCCTCCTTCGCCAGGACATCCTCGATCGCCAGATCATCGATGTGCACGGCCGTAAAGTCGTCCGCGTCAACGACGTCAACCTCCGCTGGATGCCGGAAAACGGTTCCGGCGAGCAACTGTGCGTCTCGGAAGTTGAGGTCGGCCTGCGCGGCGCCCTCCGCCGCCTCTTCACCGGGGCCATGCCCAGGCGCGCGATCGAATCTCTGGTCTCGAAGCTTCCCGCTCGCGTCATTCCGTGGAACTTCGTCGACATGATCGAGGTCGACCCGGCCCGCCGCGTGAAGCTGAAGATTGAGCACGAGCGGCTGGCGCAGCTGCACCCCTCGGACATCGCCGACATTCTTGAAGACCTCGCCCCCGCCGAGCGCGAAGCCGTCCTCCGCACTCTCGACGAGGAAGTCGCAGCCGACACCCTGGAGGAAGTCGAGCCTCGCCTGCAAAAATCCCTCGTCCAGGCGCTCGATTCGGAAACCGCCGCCGGCATTGTCGAGGAGATGGACCCCTCGGCCGCCGCCGACCTGCTTGCCGAACTGCCGGAGGCGCGCTCCGAAGCCATCCTCGAGGAGATGGATCCCGAGGAGCGCGAGGAGGTCAAAGAGCTTCTCGAGTTCCGCGAAGATTCAGCCGCCGGCCGCATGACCACCGAGTATGTGGCCGTTCCCCACTCCGGAACCGTGGCCGACGCGATCCGCGCTCTGCGCGGCTTTGAGGGCGACCCGGAAACCATCACCGAGATTTATCTGATCGACGAATCGGAAGTCCTTCGCGGAGTGGTGCCGCTGGCGCGTCTCGTCCTCGCCCGGCCTGAAACCCGCCTCGAAGTGCTCGGTGAAACCCGCTTCGTCTGCGCCCGCTCCGACCAGCACGAGAACGACGTCGCCGAGCTCTTCGACAAGTACAACCTCCGCGCCCTTCCCGTCGTGGACACCCACAGCCGCTTAGTCGGCGTCGTCGAAGCCGACCACGTGATCGCGTTTCTCCGTGCCCGCCAGTAGCAGGAAAGCGCTGAACCGAAAACTGCTAGCGAGAAGCGCTTAGCCAAAAACTGTTAGCGAGAAGCTTTTAGCAAAGAACTGTTAGCAAGAACTTCGCTAATCGCCTTCCCCTCATCGTAGTTCGCTAATCGCCTTCCGCTAACCGCCTTTCGCTAACCGCTCTTTGCTACCAGTCTTTCGCTAAACGCTTCTCGCTAAACCCCGATGACCCCGCACAGCTCCTTCACCGCCGCCGCGCTCTTCTTCAGCGCCGCATCTTCTTCAGGAGTCAGCTTGATCTGCACGATCTGCTCAATACCGCGCGCCCCCAGCTTGCACGGCACCCCGATGTAGTAGCCGCTGATCCCGTACTCGCCTTCCAGATAAGCGGCACAAGGCAGAATCTTCTTCTTATCCTTCAGAATCGCCTCGACCATCTCCACCGTCGCCGCTGACGGAGCGTAATACGCGCTGCCCGTCTTCAGATACTTCACGATCTCCGCACCGCCGTTGCGCGTGCGATCCACCAGCCGGTCGAGCGTCGCCTGATCGAGCAGG
>DATGJK010000377.1:0-7376 GCA_035295245.1 Acidobacteriaceae bacterium | reverse complement strand
ACTTCCTCACATCCAGCCCGCGTTTGACCGTCCAGATGGTACACTCCTCCGCGCCACCTGCGATTAAACGGTTTACTTCAATGCTGACGCCAATTTTTACGCCGTATTTTTAACCCTTGTCAATAAGAAAATTGAAGGCGCTGCAAAATGAACCAACAATGGTAGTTACGTCCGTGTAGTCAAGGACGGTTGATCAAGCACTTACAACCTTTGGTGGATGGCGTGCTGCACCTTGAGTGCTGGTTTGCTCTCCTTTTACGTCCCGCTCCAGGGCCGCCCGCTCCGTGTTACGATCAGCGAGCATTCCCACACCTTTCGCGCGCATTTGAGGGGGCTGTTCGCAGTGTTGGCGGCATCGCGCATTCATCTCAGGCGACCCGGCCGGATCCTTCACTGCGCGATCCTCCCTGCCATCCTCTTTCTCCTCGCCGCGGCTTCTGCCCAGACGCAAAGCCAACCGAGCGCTCTGGCCGCGCAGGCCGACGCCGCACGCCGCAACGGCGATATCCCACGCGCCATCGACCTCTACACCCAGGCGCTCCGCGATAACCCCTCGTGGCCGGACGGCTGGTGGTATCTCGGCCAGATGCACTATGCGGCCAATGATTATGCGCAGGCCGTGGATGCCTTCACGCATTATCTTGACCTGGCGCCGAATGCCGGGCCGGCCACCGCGCTGCGCGGCCTCTGCGAATTCGAGATCGGCCAATACGACGAATCTCTGCGCGACATTCAGCGGGCGCTGGCTCTGGGCGCGGCGGACGACACCCGCAACGCCCAGATCCTCCACTACCACCAGACGCTGCTCCTCACCCGCCTGGGCCGTTTCGAGGAAGCGCTCACCGCAGCGAAAACCTTTGCGAAGCAGCATCTGTCCAACCCGGATCTCGACGTCGCTCTGGGCCTGGCTGCGCTGCGCATTCCGCAGTTGCCCGCGAACCTCGGCGATGCGCAGCGCGAGGAGTGCGCGATGGCCGGACACGCGGTTTACCTCCTGCAGTCCGGCGACATGCCGGCCGCCGACGATGCGCTGCAGCAGTTCTTCGCTCGTTACCCCAACACAGCCAACGTGCACTACACCTGGGGATACCTGCTCTATCCCACCGATCAGGATGCGGCGATTGGCGAATTCCGCCGTGAGGTCGCTGTCGATCCGCAGAACTCCGTTGCCCACAGCATGCTCGCATGGGCGCTTCTCATGGATGACGATCCGGCGGCCGCACTGCCTGAGGCGCGACAGGCTGCCGCGGAAGCGCCTGCGCTGCCCCTCGCGCAGCTTTCGCTCGGACGCGCCCTGCTCGAAACCGGCGATGTGAAGGGCTCTCTGCCGGTGCTCGAAGCCGCGCTCAGAGTTGACCCGGCAAATCTGGAAGTGCATCTCGCGCTGGCGCGAGCGTATTCCGAATCCGGACGAGAAGAGGATGCCCGCCGCGAGCGGCTCGCCTGCCTGAAGATGACGGAACCGTCTGCCAAACAAACGCCTGCGATGGGTCAGCAGAATGAAGGGCCATAACCGTCCGATGCTGATCCGCCGATGGTTCGCGGCCCTGCTGCCGCTCGTCCTCCTCGCCGGCCCGCTGCGCATGGCGGCAGAGTCCCAGGCGACGAGCCTGCAGTCCGATCTGCGGAAGGAAAACAGCGAGTGCGGCGGCTGCCATCGCGGCCAGGCCATGCAGCCGGAAACGCCGATGGGCAACGCGCTCGAATCCGCCCATGCCAATCCTGTGCTCGACGCGCATCCGCGGCTGACTTACCACATGGGCGCCTACACCTGGACCGTCGAGACCCGCAACGGCGCAAGCACCTACACCGTCACCGACGGCGTCCGTACGCTTTCGCTTCCCATCGAGTGGGCCTTCGGAGCCGGCGCGCAGACCTGGGTTTTCGAGCAGAACGGCAAATTCTACGAGAGCCTCGTCAGCTACTATCCCTCGGAAACCGGGCTCGGCATCACCACGGGCGACGAGCAACTCACCCCGCACACGGTGGAAGAGGCGATGGGCCGCGAGCTGACGTCCATGGACACGAAGCTCTGCTTCGCCTGCCATGCCTCAAATGCGGTCACCGCGCATCGGCTCACGCTGAATACCCTGCACCCAGGCGTAACCTGCGCGCATTGCCACCAGGGCTCGCTCGACCACGCCGCCGATGCTGCCGTCGCGGATTTCTCCACCTCGCCACCCAGCCTGAAGGAGATGTCGTCTGAATCCATCTCCGACTTCTGCGGCCAGTGCCATCGTTCCTGGGAGACGGTGGTTCGCAACGGATGGCGCGGCGTCTCCGATGTGCGCTTCCAGCCCTATCGCCTCGCCAACAGCCGCTGCTTCAATGGGACCGACGCCCGCATCAGCTGCATCGCCTGCCACGATCCGCACAGGGATCTGGTCCGCGACGATCTCTGGTACGACAGCAAGTGCCTCGCCTGCCATGCGCCCGCGGCCCGGCCCACCAGCACCGGCAAGGCGAAAAGCTGTCCCGTCTCCACCTCGAAATGCGTGAGCTGCCACATGCCGAAGACCAGCCTGCCCGGCGGACACCTCAAATTCACCGATCACGAGATTCGCATCGTGCGCCCCGGCGAAAAGTACCCGGATTAACGCGGCAATCTGCTGAAATCTCCTTGCTCCTGCCGCTCGCACTTGCGTATCGTTGAGCTAATCCCGCGCAATGTCTGTATCGCGACATCTCACCCCGGCGTTTCGAGCCGTTTCTCATCACAGCGTCCTGCTCGCTCTGCTTTTGATCCCGCTGGCGTCCGCGCCGGCACGTGGGGCGTGCGTCGGGCCAAGCGCGCTCGAGGCGAAAGTCAAAGCTCATCCGACGGCCGAGGCGTACGGACAGCTCGGCAACTGGTTCGGCGATCGCAAGCAGTTCGCCTGCGCTGCGCAGTCGTTTCAATCGGCAGTCCGGCTGATGCCCAAATCCGCGCAGCTCAATTACCTGCTTGGACTCGCGTATTACGAGTCGGAAAAACTGGATTTGGCGGTGCCTCCGCTGCAGCGTTCCGTCGAGCTGGACGGCTCCGCGCTGAAACCGCATATCCTGCTGGCGACCGCTTTCATGCGGCGCTCGCAGCCCCAGGATGCCGCACCGCAGTGGTCCGCCGCGCTGAAGATCGATCCCAGCAATGAAATCGCGCTGCACGGGCTGAGCCGCTGTCTGGTGGCCATGGGCGACAATTCCGCTGTCATTGGCCTGCTGCACGATCACAAGCTGGATGAGGACCTCGCCGTCGATCTCGCCATCGCTTACACACGCACAGGCATGTTCGATGACGCGACCAAAACCCTGAACGACACGCTGAAGCTGTACCCGAATTCTGTCCCGCTTTCGAACGCGCTGGTCACCGTCTACATGAAGCTCTCGCAGACCGATCTGGCCGAGCGCATCGCGGAGACCTGCTACAAAGCGCATCCTGACGACCACAATGCCCAGGTTTCGTACATGCGCACTCTGGTTTACAACGGCGACTGGGCTCCGGCGCGGCCGGTTGCCAAACAACTGCTTGCCTCCGACCCCCACGCCTTCGACACGCTGTACCTCGTCGGCGTGCTCGAGCGGCAGGACGGCAACTACGCCGCCGCTCGCGACCACCTGACGGAAGCCGTTGCCCTGAATCCGACCCTCGCCAATCTGCGCTACAACCTGGGAGCGACGCTCGACCGTCTGCACGACTCCCCCGCCGCGATCACGCAGCTGCAGCAGGCCCTTGCGCTGGGCGACAAAGATCCCGAAGTGCACTTTGAGCTGGCCAACGCTCTGCGCGCTACCGGAAAAACAGAAGAAGCGGGCAAGGAGATGGTCGCTTACCAGCAGGCGGTGCAGGATAAGCAGAACACCGTTCTTGCGGAAGCAAAGTCCGCCGAAGCCGATGTGAATCTGAACAAGGGCGATGTGCAAAAGGCTGTGCAGCTCTCCGCTGAAGCCTTTGCCGCTGCGCCGAAAAATGCGCTCATCGGTTACAAATACGCGATGGCTCTCGACAAGGC
Source organism: Acidobacteriaceae bacterium (assembly GCA_035295245.1). Taxonomy (GTDB): domain Bacteria; phylum Acidobacteriota; class Terriglobia; order Terriglobales; family Acidobacteriaceae; genus Palsa-343. The sequence continues at coordinate 3,387 of DATGJK010000377.1, read as the reverse complement.
GAACGACCTCGACGGAGAGCACAAAGTGCTGGAGCAGGTGATCGCCATCGATCCGACGATCGCCCTGGCGCAGAACCAGCTCGGCTATCTTGACTCGCGCCGCGGAGACAATGCCGCGGCGGAAAAACACTTCGAGGCCGCCGTGCAGGCCGCTCCCGGATTCACGCAGGCGTGGATCAGCCTGGCCGCAACGCTGGGGATGGAATCCAAGTTCCCGCAGGCCCAGCAGGCCGTGGCCAACGCGCTCCGTCTCGACCCAAACAACAGCGAAGCGCAGCAGCTCCGCCATGATCTGGGACTCGCGCAGAGCCCGCAGTCTCATAATTGATTCAGCTTTCCCAGACTCCGCCCCGATGACCCAGAATCCCTGGACGCGACGACGCCTGCTGCGCACCCTGCCCGCCGCCTTTGCCCCGGCGCTGCTGCCGCGCGGCTTGCGCGCTGCAACGCCCGCACCGCCCTTCTCGAAGTTCGTGGACGTTGCTGCCTCCGCCGGGCTCACCCAGCCCACCTGGTATGGCGATCTCGAATCGGCGACCTACATCCTGGAAATCACCGGCTGCGGCTGCGCTTTCATCGACTACGACAACGATGGCTGGATGGACATCTTTCTGCTGAATGGGCGGCGGCTGAACGAAGTTCCCGCCGGAGCGACGAACCGTCTCTACAAAAACAACCGCGACGGTACGTTCAGCGACGTCACCGAGAAAGCGGGCCTGCGATTCGATGGCTGGGCCATGGGAGTCTCGGTCGGCGATTATGACAACGATGGCTTTGACGACATGTTCGTCACCTACTACGGCCAGAACAAGCTCTATCACAACAACGGCGACGGCACCTTCACCGACGTGACGGAGAAGGCCGGCCTGCTGCAGCAGGGCGTGCATTACGGCTCCGGGTGCACGTTCATCGAGCGCAACCGCAACGGGCTGCTCGATCTTTTCGTCGCCAACTATATCGATATCGACATCGTCCACGGCCCCAAACCGTCGATGGAAATCCCCAACTGCAATTACAACGGAGTGCCGGTGAACTGCGGCCCCATGGGCCTGGCGGCGCCGCGACACTACTTTTACCGCAACAACGGTAACGGCACCTTTACCGACATCAGCCACGAAACCGGGATCGACAAGCTGCAGGGCTCCTTCGGCCTGACCGCCGTGGTTCTGGATGCCGACGAGGACGGCTGGCCGGATATCTTCGTCGCCTGCGACGCCACCTTCAGCTTCCTGCTGATGAACAACCACGACGGAACCTTCCGCGAAGAGGCCCTGCTGCGCGGCATCGCTACGAATACCGATGGGCGCCGCATGAGCGGCATGGGCGTGGGGCTTGGCGATTCCACGCTCGACGGACACCTGGATATCGTTCGCACCCATTTTTACAACGAGCCTGTTGGCCTCTATAAGAACGACGGCAAGGGCTACTTCACCGACATGACCGACCCCGCAGGGCTCTCCGTCGATCACCGCTTCATCAACTGGGGCACAGGGCTCGTCGACCTCGACAACAACGGCTATCCGGACATTTTCGTCGCCAGCGGCACCGTTTACCCGGAGCTACAGAAGCTGTTCCCGAAGCGCTTTCCCGCCATGACGCCGCGGCTCATCTTCCGCAACAACGGCGACGGCACCTTTACCGAACTCGGCGATGAAACCGGACCCGGCATCTCTGCCCTGCACAATTCGCGCGGCTGCGCCTTCGCCGACTTCGATAACGATGGCGACATGGACGTTCTGATCATGAATCGCAACGAGCCGCCATCGCTGCTGCGCAACGATGCTCCGAAAGAGAACAACTGGATCAAGGTGCGCCTCGAAGGCACGAAGAGCAACCGCAGCGCCATCGGCGCGCGCGTGCTCGCGCACTACAACGGCAAAGTCCAGGCGCAGATGCTCACCAGCCAGTCGAGCTACATTTCCGTCAACGATCCGCGGCTGCACTTCGGGCTCGGCGCCGCGAAGACCGCCGACGTCGAAATCTTCTGGCCCAGCGGCGCGAAAGAGAAGTACACGGCCCTGGCCGCGAACCAGCTGCACACGATTCGCGAAGGCAAAGGCATTGTGCCAGGACGGGGATTCGCGAAGTAACTGAGCGTGCTATCGTCGGACCGCCTGGAGTTCCACAGTGAGACTGCGCGATCGCCGCAAACTCAGTTGCGTGATCTGGATGCCGGCTTGCCTGGCCTGTGGGCCGCTCGCCGCGCAGCATCAGCCGACGGCCCCTCCGCGTTTCACCACGGTTGTCATTCCCACAGGCGGAGATCCTGACGCGCTCGCCATCGCCGACGTGAACCACGATGGAGCGCCCGACATCGCCGCCGCCAATCCCAACTCCGGCACCATCACCGTCCTGCTCGGCGATGGAAAGGGTCAGTTCCACGCCGCTGCCGGCTCGCCATTCCCCGCGGGGCATCTCCCCACCGATATCGGAGTAGGCGACTTCAACGGCGATGGGCATCCGGACCTGCTCATCCCCACCATCAGACACCGTACGTCACCTTGCTGCTCGGCGATGGAAAGGGCGGATTCCGGCCCGCCGCCGGCTCACCCTTCACCACCAAAGCTTCGCCGCATCCCCACGGAGTGGCTGTCGGTCATTTCTGCGGCGCCGCGCAGCCGCTCGACGCCGTGATCGACAGCTGGGCCAGCAGGCAGGTCGAACTCCTTATCGGCGACGACCACGGCCACCTGAGCAATGGCCCTATGTTCCCTGCGGGACCCGGCTCAGATCTGCCGCTGCGCTCCGCGGATTTCAATGGAGACGGCATTCCGGATATCGTAATGCCCGATACCGCGATCGGGCACTGGGATTCGGAACAGGTTTCTCTCCTGCTGGGCGATGGACATTGCGGATTTCACGCAGCTCCCGGCTCTCCCTTTCCTGCCGGAGCGGTGCCCTGGAGTCTCGCGGTTGCCGATCTCGACGCTGATGGGACGCCCGACCTGATCCTGCTTCCCTACGCTGCACAGGTCCACGATCCTGCCCGGATTGCCGCAACCATCCTGCTCGGCGACGGCAAAGGCGGATTCCATCCCATGCCCGGCTCGCCACTCCCTCTGCCCGGCTGCAGCCGTCCCCGCCGCGTGGCCGCCGGAAATGTGAGCGGCAGAAGGATGAAAGATGTCGTCGTCACCTGCATGGAAAGCGCAACGGTCCTTCTCTTCTCCGCCGACGCAACCGGAAGTTACCAGCCAACCGCGCTCTCCATTGGCACCGGGAACGCTGGCCCGATCGCGCCGGAACGCGGTGTCGCTGTCGCCGATCTTACCGGCAAAGGCCGCAGCCAGATCATCGTCAGCAACGGCACAGCGGGAACCATCACGATTCTCTTCCCGCAATAGCCCTGCATCGGAATTACAACCGCAGCCGCAGCAGCGACACCGA
>DATGJK010000376.1:0-3667 GCA_035295245.1 Acidobacteriaceae bacterium | reverse complement strand
GATCGAAACAAGCATGGCAAAGACCATCACGCGGCCATCGAGCGAAATGCTCGCAACCGGCAGCAGATGCTCCGGCAGGAGCCGAAGCAGCCCGCGCAGTAAAACGAATCCGGTTGCGATCGCCGCAACTCCGCCGGGCGCCGCCATCAGCAGATTCTCAATCCAGAGTTGTCTCTCAATCTGCCAGCGGGAAGCTCCCAGCGCGAGCCGGGTTGCGATTTCCGGTGTGCGGCGCAGGACCCGAACCAGCGTCAACCCCGCAAGGTTCGCGCAGGCGATAAGCAGAACAAAAGCCGCCGCCAGCATAAGAGCGAGAACCTGCGGACGCAGGGTTGCGGTTTGTCCTCTCTGCAATGGCAGGGTGTAATACGTGACCACGGCGCCGGGGTTGTCCGCTTGCTCGTAACGGTTGGTTCGCAGACTCCAGGCGCGATTGATCTCCGCATCGGCTTCCTGCCAGGTATGTCCATCGCGCAGTCGAACGATGTCCTCGAAGTTCGTGCCGCCACCCTCGCCGGTGCGGCCCGCCTGCAGCGGAACGTACACATCAGCGGCTTGCGGAGTCACCGCTCCCTGGGGCAGGACGCCGATCACGGTGTACGGTTCTCCCTTGAGTAGAATGGGGTGCCCCAAAACATCCGCCCTTCCACCAAATGTCGTCTGCCACAGTGCGTAGCTCAGGATCGCAGCGTTCGGCCCATGCGGCCTGTCTTCCATCTCGGTGAAATTGCGGCCCAGGATTGGCTGGATCTCCAGTACGTCCAAATAATGAGCAGAGATTCGAGATGCGTGAAGGTACGCGACATGAGAGCCTGCCTGAAAATCCTCGCCGGCGGGGCGGATGCCGGATATTGCCGAAAGGAGCGCCGGCACTCGATCCCGCAGCAGTTCCCATTGCTCTCCGTTGACGTGGTGCCGGTCGTCGGAAGCGCCTGGTCCGCTGATCCGCGTGAAGATTGTGCCCAGCCGCTCCGGATGACCGTAAGGAAGGCTGCGCAGCAGGAGCGCATTCGCAATCGAGAAGATTGCGGTGTTCGCGCCCACAGCCAGCGCCAGAGTCACGATGACCGTCAGCGAGAACCCCGGATTGCGCAGGATCTGCCGCACTCCAAACCGAATATCCGCCCCGAGTTTCTCCACCATCGGCAGCCCTTCCTCCGCGTGATATTGCTCCCGCACGGCTTCTGCCGGACCGAACCTCAGTCTTGCTTGCCGTCGTGCTTCAGCGGGCGGCATGCCGTCCCGAATGTACTCATCCGCCTGCATCGCAACATGCGCGTCGATCTCTTCGCGCAAACGCGCATCGCCGCGTCGAGCCGTCGCAACGTTGCCGATACGTGCCAGGATCCGATGCACCACCCTCATTTCAGGTCCTCCGTCTATTCAGTCCTCAAAGCTTCCATCGGATCCGATCGTGCTGCGCGCAGCGCCGGGCCCAGCGCGGCCAAAAGCACCGGGATCAACAGCGCCAGCACAGCTGCTCCATATAGTCGCGGATCATTCGCCTGAACGCCGTAGAGTTGACTCTGCAGCAATCGGCTTGCGGCGACGGCCAGTCCGGTTCCAGCCAGCAGCCCAGTCAAAGCCGGCACCATCGCTCGGCGTATAAACAATCGCGCGATCTGGCCTCGTGTCGCCCCCAAAGCCATGCGAATTCCGATTTCCTGCGTCCGCTGCGCGGCGAAATACGCGACTACGCCGTAGATGCCAACGCAGGCAAGCAGCAGCGCGATCCCGGCAAACGCTCCGATGACCGCCACATTGAGGCGGGGCTGCGCGGTTGCTTCGCCGAGGAGTTGATCCATGGTCGCCAGATTGCCGATGGACTGACGCGGGTCAGCCTGATAGACCTGCTGCCGAATGGCTTCGACCATCTGCTCTGGCGGGACCTTCGTTCGCACGACGAAATAGCGATGCGTATCCCCACTGGCATCCGCCGGCCAGTAGACGACGGGTCCCGGCTCCGCCGCAATGGATCCCGACGTGCCGCGCACATCGGCCACCACGCCAACGACCTCATGCCCCTCGCCGTTGGACAGCAAGTGATGCCCGACAGGATTCCCCTTCGGCATGAATTCTCGTACGAGCGACTGGCTCACCAGCACCGGCGATACCTTCGACCTCTGGTCCTCCGCGGTGAACGTTCTGCCTGCCAACAGCGGTGTTCCCATGGCGCTCAGCAGATTGCCGGCAATATTGCGGTTTTCAGCGTTGATGGCCGGCTGGCCTGCGATCCTCGGCAGCCAGTCGGCGTCGAAGTTGTTGCGCAGATGCCAGTCCATCGTCGGCGGTGCCTCGATCTGCCCGGCAGCCACGACTCCAGGCAGAACCTCGATCCGCTGCTGGAGATTGTCGTAAAAATTGCGCGCCTCTTCCGGCTTCGTATTCCACGGCAGGGCGACCGAAAAGGTCAGCACATGCTCCGGCCGGAACCCCAGCGGCTGCTTCATCAGGTTCCACAGAGACTGCGCCAGCAGTGAAGCGCCCACCAGCAGCACCAGCGAGAGGCCCACCTGAACGCTGATCAGCGCCCCGCGCAGCCAATGGCCGGCTGATCCGGCCAGCCGCGTCTCACCCTGCCTGAGCGCTGTTTGCAGCTGAACTCTGCGGCTCTCCAGCGCCGGCACAAGTCCAAACCCAATGCCAGTCACCAGGGAAGTCGCCGCGGCAATGCAGACCACCGCCCAATCCATCTGCACGGTGTTCGAGCGGCCAAGGATTCCCGGCAAACGCGAGGAGAATGCCTGAACCAGCACGTATGCTGTCGTCACACCGATCACACCGCCGGCGCCCGCCAGCATCACGCTTTCGGTCAGAAATTGCAGGAGGACACGAGCGCGGGATGCGCCCAGGGCACGCCGCAAAGCGACCTCCCGCTGGCGTGCGGTCGCGCGCGAAAGCAGCAGATTCGCCACATTGATACAAGCGATGACCAGCAGCATCGCGGAGGCGATCAGCAGCGCAATCAGCGCCGGCCGCACGTTCCCGTAGCGAGCCTGGCGCAGCGTTTCTATCGTGAACTGCCAGGGTCCGTCGCTCTGTGGATACTCCCGTCGCAACTGCTCGGCGATACGGCTAAGATCCCCGCGCGCCTGTTCCAGCGAAACCCCCGGCCGCAGCCGCCCGAAAACATTGATGAACCTCAGCCCGTCGCCTCGATAGCCGCCCCAGTTGGCGGGCACAAATTGTGCCGGGTGCCACAGGTCGACTCCGCCCGGCGCCGAGAAATCCGGAGGCATGACGCCCACGACCGTTGCCGCAGACTGACCGAGCGTGATCTGGCGCCCAATCACTCCGCGATCGCCGCCGAAAATCGTCTGCCACCCTGGATAGCTCAGCACCACCGTCTCCGGCGAACGCGGCATGTCATCCTTCGCATTGAAGGTTCGTCCCAGCATTGGCGCTGTGCCGAGCACACTCCACATTCCCGCATTCGCGCCCCCTGCCTTTACTGAAACAGGCAGCTTGCTGCCGTAAATGAGCGTGCTCTCGTCGAAATAAAAAAAGGCCACGCTCTGAAAGCTGCGGCTGCGGGCCTGAATGTCGAAGAAACGCGGACCCGTCATGAGCCCGCCGGTCGAGCGGCCCGCGGTGCGAATGTCGTGAATAGCTACGATTCGGCCGCCGTCCGGATACGGCAGTCTCCTAAGCAGCGTCGAGTACACCA
>DATGJK010000375.1:0-3078 GCA_035295245.1 Acidobacteriaceae bacterium | reverse complement strand
GCCGTCTTCCCGCGCTGGGTCAGCTTCTTCTTCCTCCAGAACGGCACCCGGCTGCGCGACCCCGCCGGCCTGCTCGAAGGCAGCGGCAGGCAGGCGCGTCACATCAAGCTGCGCGCGCCCGACGTGCTCAGCGACCCCGCTGTCCAGGATCTCATCGCCCAGGCCCTCGAGCTCTCCGAGAAGCCGCTCGATCCCAGCCAGCCTCGCCGCCTGATCATCAAATCCATCGCGGCGAAGCAGCGACCGCGCCGCCCGTCGACCGCGTAGAGCTAAGTCCGCTCCGTCTTCCTGATTACCAGCTTCAGCCCCGACCACGTCGCATCGACCGCGCACACCTTCACATCCACCAGTCCCAGCGGCAAACACTCCGCCCGCACCCCATCCTCCGTCACGTCCGTCACCACGCCCGACGCCTTCTTCGGCCAAGAAACCCAGATCACCCCCGCGGGCGCCAGCAGCGGTCGCAGCCGCGCCAGCTGCTCCGCCAACTCCGCCCTCCGCGTGACAAAGACGTGTGCCATCTCCAGCCCCGCCGCCGGACTCTTTACGATGGCCGGCCGCACGCCGCCCGCCGCGATCTCCGACGCCACGCTGGCCGGCATCTTCGAGCGCCACGTCTTCTGCCCATCCGTAACGCCCAGCTTCTTCCACAGCGGCGTGCCGGAATACCCCGCGTTCTGTCCTGGGGTTGCAGTCTTCGCGCGCTTCTCCCCAGAGCGGTTTGCCTCAATGCGCATCCCGGTCTCCTAAATCTGCGAATACTCCGTCGGCGCCAGAATCAGATTCGTAATGTTGCTCACGATCGGCTCGTAGCTGAACTCCGGCCGTTGCTGCAGCTTCTTCCAGTCCGGATCGTTCCGGAACTTCCCCCACAGGTCATCCATCTGCGCCACTTCCGTGTAGCTCAGCATGTAGGTCAGGTGCGGCAGCCGCTCGCCGATCAGCGCGTCGCCGAAGAAGACGTTCCAGAATCCCACCTTGCGAAAAATCTCAAACTCGCCTGCGTGAAACATCTGCACCTTGCGCACGTGGTCGCGCACGCTCGGGCTCTCGTAGGTGCGCATCTGGAAAATGCGTTTTGCCTTCTGCGCTGTCGCCGGAGGCGCCGTGATCTGCGGCCATCCCTCAAACGCGATCAGCAGCGTGCTCTCCACGCGCACAAACGCCGGAGCACTCGCGGGCGCAGCCGAGAACGCCGCCGTCTCCGACTGAAACGCCTCATTCTGATGCAGCCGCAGCCGCGAATTCACCAACGTGTCGAGATTCGTCGACGGCAGCAGCAGATACAGCGCCGGCGTCTCCGGCCCAATCTGCAGATTGAACGCGCCCACCGGCGCAATGCCCATCCGGTTCAGCGCCGGGATCAGCGACTTCCCCACGTAGTCCGCCGCCAGCTGCGTTTGCGGCCCCTGCTGCAGCAAATATCTCCGCAGCTCGTAATACTGCCGCTGTTTGCCTGGCTCCGTCGTTTGTGCCACCCCCGCTCGCGTTGCAATCGCCGCTGCCGACGCAGCCAGCCCGCTGCTCAGAAATTCTCGTCTCTTCATCTCTGCCCTCAATCCCTCTGCATCGAGAACCACATCCTTATATACTCGCTTTCGCCACCACTCGTCCCGCAACTCCCCATCACGCCACAGGAACCATCATGACCGCACGCACCGCTCTTCTGTTCCTCTGTTGTGTTGCCGCCGCGCCCACCAGGGCCCAGCAGCCCGTCACCGCCGCCGACTACGCGCACGCGGAAAAATTCCTCGCCGGCAATCTCGACCGCCTCGTCGCCGGCACTGTGCGCCCCAACTGGATCGGCGACACCGATCAGTTCTGGTATCGCAGGACTGCATTCGACAGCGCCACCGGCCCGGCCAACATTGAGTTCGTTCTGGTCAACGCCGCAACCGGCACCGCACAGCCGCTCTTCGACCACGCAAAGCTGGCTGCGAGCCTCACCTCGATTCGCCAGGTCAGAGAGCCGCTCGACCCCCGGCATCTGCCGATCGGCCAGCTCGGCGTCTCCCCCGACCTGCGCCTCCTTTTTCTCGGCATCGGCTCCGACCGCTACACCTGCGATCGCCTCGACGCCACCTGCAAGCCGCAAAACGGCATCAGCTTCACCCGCGACGAGTCGGTCTCGCCTGACGGCAAGCGCGCCGTTTTTATCCGCGACTGGAATCTCTGGCTGCGCGACCTCGCCAGCGGGAAAGAAACGCAGCTCACCCACGACGGTATCGAGAATTTCGGCTATGCCACCGACAATGCCGGCTGGATCTCGAGCGACCGCCCCGTCGTCCTCTGGTCGCCCGATTCAAAGAAGATCGCCACCTTCCAACAGGATCAGCGTCAGGACGGCGAGATGTACCTGGTGAGCACCCGCGTCGGCCACCCGCAGCTGCAGCAATGGAAATATCCGCTGCCCGGCGACGAACACATAACCATGATCGAGCGCGTCATCGTCGACGTTGACACCGGCCGCATGGTCCGCCTCAAAATGCCGCCGGATCAGCACCGCTCCACGGTTTGCGACAACATCTCCTGCGGCGGCGGACCTACCGGTCCCCCGAAGTGGGTTGACGTCGAGTGGTCGCCGGACGCGAAAACCCTCGCCTTTGTCTCCACCTCGCGCGATCACAAAGACGAGCACCTGCGCGTCGCCGATGCCGCCACCGGCGACGTGCGCGACGTCTACGAAGAAAAAGTTCCCACGCAGTACGAATCGGGATTCAATCACGCCAACTGGTTTTATCTGCCGCGCTCGAACGAGTTCATCTGGTTCTCAGAGCGCAGCAACTGGGGCCACCTGTATCTCTACGACCTCACCACCGGCAAGCTGAAGAACCAGATCACCACCGGCGAATGGGACGTCGCTGAGGTCCTGCGCGTCGACGATGCAGCCCGCCAGATCTGGTTCACCGCCACCGACAGCGTGCCCGGCGAGAATCCCTACTACAACCATCTCTATCGCATCAATTTCGACGGCACCCATCTCACGCCGCTCACACCCGAGCCCGGCGACCACGCGGTCAGCGGCTCGCATTCCGGCCGCACCTTTGTCGACAGCGTCTCCACGCCAGAAACGCCGGC
>DATGJK010000374.1:0-5999 GCA_035295245.1 Acidobacteriaceae bacterium | reverse complement strand
GCGGCGCGAGCAGTCGAAGTCGCGTGCGAATCTGCAGCTCGAGGAAGCTTTTGCGCTGCCTTCAGGGCACACGCTCGAAAAGCTGAATCCGCTGGCAGAGTGGACGACACGCGACGTGTGGCACTACGCCGAAGCGCACGGCATTCCGCTGCTGCCGCTCTACGAGCTGGGCTACAGCAGCGTTGGGTGCGCGCCGTGCACCAGCTTGCCCAGCGATCCTAACGATCCGCGCTCCGGCCGATGGAAAGGGCAGAAGCTGGAATGCGGCATTCACATCCAGGGGCAGTGAATAGGTAGGGAGAGAAATCAGTCAGGAACCGGGGCTGCTGGCCAGCAATTGGTCCAGCACATCGGATGCGCCGTAACTGCTCGCGCCGGCGGGCAAAAACCGCGCGATCTGCGTCAGATCGTCGCCAGCGGTGACGAGGGCCGGTTCCACGTGCTTTCCGCAGCGCACCTGCGGGTGGCCGATGTTGGCGACCAGAGCATTGCACAGACATTTGCGTCCTGCCGCGTCTTCGGCTTTTCCACCTTTGGCCAGATAAATGGACAACGGTTCGGCGGGACAGCGATAGGCAATCTCGCCATTGTCAGCTCGATAGGCCTCGCGCAGGAATCCGAGATCGCAAATGTGGGGACGCGCGGCGTACACGGCATCTTCGGAACAGGTGCCCTCAAGACGCGCCACTTTAAAAGGAAAGCCAGTGGGCGAAGCCAGCGGATCGGTGAAGATTGCGGCCTCCCCTCGCAGTGCTTTCGCGAGAAGCGCCTGTTTGAGGTCGTCGCGGAGGGCGGATTCGCGGGTAAAGGCAAATGCTGTTCCCACCTGAACCCCGGTCGCGCCCTGGGCCAGCGCTTCCTGCAGCTTTGCCGGGGAGCCGTATCCCCCGGCCAGCCAGAAGGGCACGCCCAGTTCGCGAATCTTCTCCAGATCGACGCGATCGCGTTCGCCGTACATGGGCTCACCCTGGCCATCCAGCTGCAGCTTGCCGCGCGGAGGGGCATTATGTCCGCCCGCGGTGCGGGTTTCGATAATCAGCCCATCGACTTTGCCGCTGGCTTTGCGGAGCATGGTCGTGGCGAGCGTGTTCGACGAAACGATGGCCAGAAATGCCGGCCGGTGCAGGGGCGGCAGGTTGGATCCGGCATAGTCGCGCGGATCGAAACGAAGGGTCGCGTTCTCGCCCTCGCCCGATCCAGTCACGTGCAGCGGGTACTCCGCCGGCAGATGTTGGGCCAGCCGGTCGAGAACGCCAGGAACCTGCAGGGGAATGCCTGCGCCCATCACGACATAGCCGACGCCTGCGAGCATCGCTCCATACATGGAGGGCAGATGCGGAATCTGAATTTTTTCGAGGTAATTGATGCCGACGGGATTGCTGTGCCCATCGCGCGCCAGAAACACCTCGACGAAGTTGCTGACCATGCACAACTCGATCAGCTCGCGAGGTTCGTCCGCCTCGTGCATCGGTGTGGCTCGATAGGGCGCGAATGCAGCTTTGCCGCCAGGGATGTAGTATTCGCGGACGATGCGGTCGGCCATGTCGCGAAAGGGAAAGGCCGCAAGGGCGCGGCGGATGTGCCCCTCAGGATCGCCGTCCTGCAAGCGGCGGGCGAGAATCGCATCGAGCGCCGTGCCGGAAACCACTCCCAGCTGTCCCAGGCGTGAGACAGCCTGGGCAAGGCGCCAGCTCGAAACTCCCGCGCCCATGCCGCCCTGAATGATGACCGGGTATTTGTGCATGCCCCACGATGGTTTCACCTAAGGGCGCATGGGGAGTGTCGCAGAAATGTAATACCCGGTTGTTCAGGGGGATGTTGGCAAACCTAAGTAATGTATTCGGGCGATTTCGGGCGATCGATGGCGGGGTCATCGGCGTTCAATCTATGTCCCAAACATCGGGAGAGCAAAAAAAGGGGGCCCTCAGGAGAGTGGCCCCGCTCAGAAACTCAGAGTTTCGAAAATCTCCGCGCCTATTCCTGAATCACCGGCCAGTCGTTCACCCAGTTCAGATTCTTCAGCCACATGTACATCGCGCCGTTCTCGCTCATCTTGAGCGCGTGGAAGACGATCAGACTGTCGCCGTTGCCGGGGTCAAGATAAGCGGTGCCTCCGCCGGTGCCGACCCACGTGGAGTCGCTCTGCAGCAGAACCGTGCCGCCGCCGTTCATCATGGGCGTGCCGCTCTCATCCACAAACGGACCGTGCGGGCTGGTCGAGCGCCCTACCGCTTCCTTGTAGTTGTCTGTCGCGACGTCGGGATTGCAGCAGTAGTCGATGGAGACGAACAGGTAGTAGTAGCTGCCGTGGTGCACGAGCGATGCGCCTTCCAGAGGATCGATGGGCACATTGGGGCGGTCGGCCAACTGGTAGCGCGTGGGATTAGCGGCCAGCAGCATGCCGGTTGCGGGATCGATCTCGCGCTGCTTGATGCCGGTCCAGTAGCTGCCGTAGGTGATCCAGATGTGGCCGTCGGTATCGACCAGGATGTTGGGATCGATGGCGTTGAAGTCATCGCCTGGATTCGATTCCAGCACCTCGCCCTGGTCGACCCATTTGTATGCGGGATCCGCGGGGTTGAGCGTCGTGTTCGTGACCAGGCCGATGACTGAGCGCTGCGAGCCGAGCGTCGAGCCGGCGTAATAGACGTGGTAAGCGCCGTTGAACCAGGAAATGTCCGGAGCCCACAGGCCGATGATCCCCGGCACCTTCGCAACCACCCAGGCAGGCATGGCCTTCGGGAAAATGCTGCCGCAGGAAGTCCAGTTGATCTTGTCCTGCGAGCAGCGGATCGGAAGGTAGTTGCTCGGGGGCAGGCCGATCACGTCCGTGGTGAACGCGTAATAAGTCGAGCCCTGACGGATGATGCTGGGATCGTGAACTGGCTGGATGTCGCCGGTAAGAGTCTCAGTAGTGAGTGGATCAGGTTGCGATGAATACGAAATATTGCCTTCGACGGCGGATCCGGATGCATGTACAGCGTTGCCGCAGGCACACGCCCACAACAGGTTTGCGGAGAGCAGACACAAGCCCGCTGTCCGCGCAAAGCGAGGCATAAAGGGAAAGCAACCTTTCCGGGAAATCTGTACGCACCATAACCGATGTTTACCGACGAAGCAATATATTTCTTGCGACGGTCATCGGGCGCTGTACGTCCGGATCAGGAGCGGCGGAAGCGGCGTAAACCCACAGCGGCTGCCGCTGCGGCAGTGAGCTTGAGGATGTCTCCCGGGAGGAACGGCGCGACGGCGAGCACGAATACTGTTCCGGCAGACTGGTGGGTCACAATGCCGAGCCAGGCGGCTCCGGCGAGCAGAATGAGAAGGCTCGCGACAGCGGCCGCGGCGAGCGATGGGGCGAATCCGCCGTTGCCGATGCGACGGCGCAGCATTCCGGCGAGAGCAGCGGCCGCCGGGTAGGAGAGCAGGTAGCCGCCCGTCGGTCCGAAGAGGTGCAAGAAGCCACCCGCGCCGATCGGGCTGAACACCGGCAGTCCAGCCATGCCTTCGAGCAGATACAGGCCGAGCGCCGACGCGGCGAGTCCCGGCGACAGAACCAGCCCGAGGAAGAGAACGGCGAAGGTTTGCAGCGTCAGGGGAACCGGCGTGAACCACAGCGGGATTGAGACGTGCGCGCACACGGCCACCAGCAGCGATCCCAGAACGGCAAGGACGCCGTGACGAAGGGCTACGCTCGTGCGGGACTGAGGCAGAGCAACGGTGGAGGGGACTGGTGTGCCCGGCGTGGTCGCTTGCTGAGGTGAGGCGGCGCTGGAAACAGAATTCATATCGGCTCCGGAGGCTCTAAACGTTTTCATCATGATGCTCGGTATGGGAACGGCTCAGCCGGCGGTGCTGGACGATGTGCCGGGTGATGGCAATCGCCGTCCACACCAGCGCCACCGTGCACAGCACATAGATGCCGTAGAGAAGCAGCACAGGAGAGAGGATAGCAAACGGCGATGGGGCGGCGTGCTCCCGAATGCCTTCTGGTGTCGCAGCCTCATTTGTGCCCTCCCGCAAATCCCGGTAAACTGAAGCTTCGCCTGCACGGCGTCCCGCCCACAAGCGGATTTCACGCGGAACCGAGCCCGCTCGGCCGGATTGGCGCGTACTACGGAGTTCTGGAAATGGCACAGATTTGTGATATTTGCGGCAAGGGGCCGCAGTTTGGCAACAATATTTCGCATGCCCACAACGTCAGCAGGCGGCGGTGGAACGTCAATCTCCATCCCGTCCGCGCAAAGGTGAACGGCGGCAACAAGCGCCTGCGCGTCTGCAGCAGCTGTCTCAAGGCCGGCAAGGTCGTCAAGGCGTAAAGACGCGGGGGGCGAACGGAGAAATCCATGGCCAGCGCGCAAGGATTGCCGGCGGGTTTTCTCCTTCTCGATGCAAATGGCTGGAACGGGGCGCTGTTCGCCATTCGCCTTGCACATACTGTCATCTGGGCCTTCATGGTGGCATGCATTCTCGCGCTCCCGGTTGCGGCTTGGCGAGGCCGCTTCAGGTTGGGAGCTGTTCTCAGCGCCATCGTCCTTGGAGAATGCGGCGTTCTCGCCCTCAATCACCGGCGTTGTCCGCTGACGGATCTGGCGGCGCGATTCACGCCGGAGCGGGCGGCGAACTTCGACATTTATCTGCCCCTCTGGCTGGCGCAGTACAACAAGCTCATTTTCGGGATACTGTTCGCTCTTGGTGAGATTTTGCTGCTGGCGTGCTGGGTGCGGGCCAGTGTCCGGGCGAGAAAATCCGCATCGCGAGCGCAGGTCGAGGAAGGCACGCTGGCGGGCAGGTAGCCGTTCTGCTCAAGGGAGTTCAGGGACGCGGCTTGATCCGCCCCCACGGCGGCGTCCTGGTGATCGCAATCCGGATAGCCGCCTCAGGCGCCTGGTTATCGAACCGCACCGTATTGCCGTCGCGGACGATACCCAGCTTCTTCCAGATCCCCTCCAGGTCCACCGGGACTGGCGCATCGCTCGTGCGGTGGTAAAGATCCTCGAGCACATGCGTGCCCGTGCCTGCATCTCCGGCGCGCAGGGTTTTCTCGATATCCCAGTTCTGATCGATGGTGCCGCCAGCCGACACAATGGCGCGGAGCGCATCCTGCAGCCCTTTGCGGTTGTGCGTCTGCTCGCGAATCGTGACGTCAGCCAGCAGGCAGAACTGCGCCCCGCCCCAGTAGGTCCGTCCCCAGGTATGCGTGCGGTCCAGCCCCTCATCGCCGGGCTGCGGATTGCCCTTGGGCATATCGCGCACCATATCCGCCCAGATCTTCTCCGGCCGCAGAAAGCCGTTCTGCACGCGCGCGACCGGCTCCACGTAGACGGCGCTTCCTTCCTCCAGCCAGTGGTGCTCATCGGCCTGCGAGGGCAGCGCGCCATGCACAAATTCATGGGTCATCATCCAGTCGTCGTTCAGCTCCTGCACCGTGGTGTGCTGGCCGACGCTGATCCGCGTGAAGGCCGGGAAGCCGCCGACATCGCCCCAGGTCGTACCATGCCCCACATCATCTGTGTCCTCGCGCGGCAGGATCAGCACGCGATCCCGCGGGACAGGGAACTGGCCGTAATACGTGGCCACGGAACTGGCGGCATTCTCCACCCATTGCAGGATCTGCTGCGTGGGCAGGTCGAGTGAGCCCGGACCGAAGTCCACCTGAATCGCAGAGTTCGCAATATGGAAGCTGTGCGTGGAAGCAACCGGCGCATCCCAGGGAGGCCCGTGGCGCTGGCCAAAGGCGAGCAAACAGATAAGCGTGAGCGGAAACAGGAGGTATGCGAGTCCAGGAACGCGGCGGCGCGGGCGAGGGGCCGGGCTCGCGGCCCTCACTTCTGCTTCTCGAAATCGAGTGCGGCCGAGTTGATGCAGTAGCGCAGTCCGGTGGGGCGAGGTCCATCCGGGAAGACATGGCCGAGGTGTGAGCCGCAGCGGGCACAGGTGACCTCAATGCGCCGCATGCCGTAGCTGGAATCCTCGTGCGTCTCGACGGCGTCCGGCCG
>DATGJK010000373.1:0-11819 GCA_035295245.1 Acidobacteriaceae bacterium | reverse complement strand
GGGCAGCGTTTCCGGAGACATGCCGTGACGCGGCGTGCCGCAGACGGGACACTTCTCGGCCTTAGTCGTGATTTCAGCTCCACAGCATCCACAAAATGCGGCCATGTTTGACTCCTTTGAGGCTGTCATTTCGATGAGCGGCGCGAGGAGAAGGATTCGGAATAGGCGATGAGGCCCGATACAATTCTGCGCATGGCTACGAAGCAAGTCGCGACGAGATCCGGCCGAAAAGCTGCAAAGAATGTGAAAACGCCTGCGCGGCCGGCACATGATTCGATTGCAGGGAGAGGAGCGAAGCGGGGCGGCGCGGGAGCAAGGGCCGGCACGAAGCGAGGAAAGCCCGGAGCGAGTGCGACGGCGAAAAACTCGAAGAAGGACGCGGGTCTGGAGCTGCAGCCGGCGCGGATTGAGGAACTGCTGCGCAGGCTGGAGAAGGCCTATCCGAACGCGGAGTGCGCGCTGCATCACCGGAATGCGTGGGAACTGCTGGTGGCGACGATCCTCTCGGCGCAGTGCACGGATGCCCGGGTGAACATGGTGACGCCGGAGCTGTTTCGGAAATTTCCTGGGCCGCAGGCGTTCGCGCAGGCTTCCCTGCCGGCGATCGAGGAGGAAATTCGCTCGACGGGCTTTTATCACAACAAAGCGAAATCGATCTCGGGCGCGGCGAAGAAGGTAGTGAGCGAGTTCGGAGGACGGGTCCCGGAGACCATGCAGGAATTGCTGACGCTGCCTGGGGTAGCGCGCAAAACGGCCAACGTGGTGCTCGGGGTGGCGTTCGAGAAGGCCGAGGGCGTGGTGGTGGATACGCACGTGCTGCGGCTGTCGCATCGGCTGGGGCTGACGCGGGCCGAGGATCCGAAGCGCGTCGAAGAGGACCTGATGCGGGTGATTCCGAGGGAGCGGTGGATCGCGTTTTCGCACGAGATGATCCATCACGGGCGGCAAATTTGCGTGGCGCGGAAGCCGAAGTGCATCGATTGTCCGCTGGAGACGCTCTGCAATGCGGCGGACAAGACGTGGAGCAGCCACTAAGAGGCAGCTAAAAAGCGGGCAGCTAAGAGCCGGTCAGCGGTAAAGCGGTTAGCTTGTTGGCAAACCAGCCGGAGAGGGCGCGGTTTCCCGCTCAGCGGGATGCGACAACTGTTGCCATGGTCGCCAGAATGTTGCGCGGCCTGGCGCAAGGCGCATCTAACTTTCCCGTTGGAGGAAAACATGAAACGTGTGCTTTCAGCCGTTTGCTGTCTCGCTCTTTGCGCACTGCCCACCCTCGCCCAGAAGGCCGCGGCGAAGGGCGCGATGAGCGATCAGCAGTTCGTCGACTTCGCCGCCCAAACCGACATGGTCGAAGCCAACCTGGGACAGCTGGCACAAAACACGGCAGCGTCGCAGGAAGTAAAAGACTACGCGCAGACACTGGTCACGGATCACACGAGTGACTACAACCAGCTTTACACTGCCGCGCAGCAGGCGAACCTGAACGTGCCGAATGCCATCGACGCCGAGCACAACAAGGCGATGGTCGATCCGTTCCAGAAGCTGAAGGGTGCTGCGTTCGATCGCAAATACATCCAGGAGATGGTCGCCGGGCACACCAAGGCCATCGCGGTCTACAAGAAGGAAGCGGCGGACGCGCAGAATCCGTCGATCAAGAATTACGCGCAGACGGCGCTGCCGGTGCTCCAGAAACATCTGGACGGCGCGAAGGGCCTGGAGAAGAGCGGCGGCAAAGCGTCCGCGGCGAAGTAAGAAGGCACAACGCAACATCGCTGAGGTGAAGGTCGTTGCCGATCAGACCTGGATGACGACTTTTCCGCGGGCGTGTCCCTGCTCCAGGTAGCGGATCGCGTCCGCGGTTTCGCGCAGCGGCCAGGTCTGATCGATTACCGGAACGATTGCACCCGAGGCGAGGAGCTCGGCGAGCGTGGTGAGGTCTTCCTGGCGGTTTTTTGCCATGAAGAACAGCATCCTCTGGCTGACGAACCGCGGCAGGATACGAATACCGGCCATCCGCATGAGCATTGCGACTGGATTTTTTGGGGGCGCTGCGGCGATGTAGGCGCCCTCCGGTCTCAGCACCCGGCGGCAGGCGAGCAGCGCATGGTTGCCGATGAGGTCGAAGATGACGTCGTACTGGGACCGTGAGCGGGTGAAGTCCTCGCGCGCGTAATCGATGACATGCTGAGCGCCGAGAGCGCGGACCAGATCGAGGTTGCGCGCGCTGCATACGGCGGTGACTTCGGCTCCGAGCCAGCGCGCGATCTGGACGGCGAAGGTGCCAACGCCTCCGGCTGCGCCGTTGATGAGGACGTATTGTCCGGGCTGAAGGTGGGCGTGGTCGCGAAGCCCCTGGAGAGCGGTTAAAGCCGCGATTGGCACGGATGCAGCCTGGTCAAAGCTGATGTTCTGGGGCTTGAGCACGATTTCAGATTCACGGGCGCAGGCGTACTCCGCACAGGATCCATCGCACCCGCCGAAGACGCCGTCTCCGGGGCTGAAACGTGTGACCTTTGCGCCGACGGATTCGACGATTCCCGCAACATCCACGCCCAGCCGGGTGATCTTCACCTTTGAGAAGCGCTGGATGATTTTGACCAGCCAGGCAGGAGCGCGCATCAGACGCCAGTCGAGAGGATTGAGCCCGGCCGCGTGCACCCGGATCTGAACCTGATCGTCTGCGGGGACGGGTTTTGGGACGTCCTCGAACTGCAGGACTTCAGGCGGGCCGTGGCGGTGGTACAGGATGGCTTTCATCGGAACTCCCCAGGCAGGATAGCTGAGGAGGAGGCGGTGTTCCGGTGGCGCTCATCACAGGCCCTCAGTGGGCTTTCATGAGGGGAACAATCGGGCGAGGTGCGGAATGGAGCGACCTGGAAACACCTCCCGGAGCGGGGCGATGCATCTCCTGAAAAGAGACCTCGGGATGAGGAGAATGGCATGAGCGAAGGAAACGGAAAGCATCTGATGCGCGGCGTGGTGGCGGGCGTGGGCGCGGGGCTGGCGGCCTCGTGGCTGATGGACGTTTTTATGATGGGCCCGGGACAAAAGCTGAAGGAAGCCGTCCAGACAGAGGAAGAGAAACAGCAGGAGCGACTGCAGCAGAGACGGCAGGCGGAGAGCGGCGAGCCGAAAGAAGACGCGACGATGAAGGCGGCGGACAAGATCGTGGCGGCGGCGACGGGAGGGCAGCACCTGTCGATGGAGGAGAAGCAGAAGGGCGGACCGGTGGTGCACTACGCCTTCGGAGCGCTGATGGGCGGGCTCTACGGCGGGCTTGCGGAGTATTCGGGTGCGGTGCGGACTGGGTTCGGACTGGGGTTCGGCGCGGCGCTGTTCGCGGGCGCGGATCTGATGGCGGTTCCGGCGCTGAAGCTGTCGCCGCCTCTGAGCGAGTCTTCGCCCTCCTCGCTGGCCAATCCATTTGCGGCGCACCTGGTCTATGGAACGACGACCGAGGCGCTGCGGAGGGTGTTCCGGGCGGTGCTGTGACAGGGCAGCGATACGGCGGGTAGCGGTGAGGGGGTTACGAAAAAGCGGTTAGCGATGAGAAGGTTAGGGTGAGACGGTTAGCGGTGAGGCGGTTAGCAAAAGAGCGGTTAGCAAGGTAACAGGCGCACCGAGTGGACACCCCATGACGGCGGACGAAGGAGATGTGAGGTCACCGCGCAGGCACGACATATAATCACGGTGTCGTGCAGGCTCTTCGCAGATTCCGCGCCCTTTTTATCCTGTTCCTTGCTGCCGCCGCTGCGTGCGCGCAGGAGCCTTCAGACTCGAAACCGGCCGAGCCTTCCCAGATGCATGGGCGTCTGCTGCTGGTGCTTCCTTTCGAGAACCGTTCGGGGGTCGCCAATCTGGATTGGATGAGCGAAGGATTCCCCGACGTTCTCAATCGGAGGCTGAATGCGGCGGGGTTTCTGACCATCAGCCGGGGCGATCGGCTGTATGCCTTCGACCACCTCGGATTGCCGCTGAACCTGCAGCCGTCGAGAGCGACGGCGATTCGCATTGCGCAGACGCTGGACGCGGATTACGTGATTTTTGGCAATTACGCGCTGACGAACCAGGCGATCACGGCCAATGCGGAGATTCTGGATGTTTCAGGGCTCAAGCTGGGCGCTCCGATCGAGCAGCAGGGCGATACAGATCACCTGCTCGACCTGCTGAACAGTCTTGCCTGGCAGGTCACGCGACAGATCGATCCGACGTATGCGGTGGAGGAACAGACGTTTGTGGCAGCCGACCGCAACCTGCACGAAGACGCTTTTCAGGCCTACATCCAGGGGCTGGTGGCGGAATCGCCGGCACAGCAGGTTCAGCATCTGCGGGACGCGGTACGGCTGGATCCGTCGTTTCCGCCGGCATGGCTGGCGCTGGGGCGCGCGTATTTCAGCAACCAGGACTATTCGCAGGCGGCCACGACGCTGGGACGCATGCCGAAGGACGACCCAAACGCCCTGCAGGCGGACTTTTATCGCGGCCTGGCGTTCTTCTATACCGGCAACTACCGCGAAGCCGAAGATGCTTTCGCTTTTGTGAGCACGCGGCTGCCGCTGCCTGAGGTGGTGAACAACCAGGGGGTGGCGGCGGCGCGACGCGGAAAGGATGGAGCAGCGCTCTTCCAGCAGGCGATTACGGCCGATCCGCGAGACGCGGACTATCACTTCAATCTGGCGCTGTCGCTGGCACATCGCAGCGACACGGCGGGGGCTCTGAAGGAGATCGAGGAAACATTGAAGTTGCGCCCGCAAGACACTGAAGCCCAGCAATTTGAGGTGCAGCTCAAGGATCCGGCAACGGCTCAGGCGAATCCGGACCCCGGGCACGCGATCGCCGACACGCAGGGGCCGCTCGAGCGCATTAAGCGCAGCTACAGCGAGGCGGGGTTGCGGCAGGCGGCCTTCGAGCTGGAACAGGTCCAGGAAATGCGCCTGAAGTCGATGCCGCCGCAGGAGCGGGCGGAAGCGCTCGTGAAGGAAGGCGATCAGTTCTTCCAGCGGGGTCTGGTGCTGGAGGCGGAGCGGGAGTATCGTGAGGCGTTGGCTGCGGAGCCTTCGTCCGCGCTGGCCCACGCCGGGCTGGCTGCCGTGCGGGAGCGCGACGGCGATGCGGACGCGGCGCGGCGAGAGGCGCAGGCATCGATCCAGGCGAAGCCGAATGTGCCGGCGTACCTGGTGCTGGCACGGCTGGATCTGCAGGCGAACCTGCTGAGCGCGGCAGCCGGCGACGTAGGCGATGCGCTCAAGGTGGATCCAGCGAATGCGAACGCCAGGGGCATGAAGCTGGCGCTGGAGCGGCGCGGGGTGGCCAACAGCCAATAGCCGGTGAGGCGGCAAGCAATGGGACATTTTGCCTGGTTCGGAAGAAAAGCGGGGCGCTTCGCGCTTTCCCATGTCTCCAATGGCAGGAGACATGTGGCACCCGGCGCGATGGCACTCCTGGTTTGTCTCCTCGCTTTGTTTTTGCCCGCAACGGCGCGGGCGCAAAGCGACAAAGTTGTTGTGCTGCACCTGGACGACACGATTCAGCCCATCAGCGCGGATTATCTGAAGCGCGGTCTCGACCGTGCCGCGGAACTGCATGCCCAGGCGGTGCTGGTGGAGATGAATACGCCGGGCGGGCTGCTGGAATCGATGCGGGAAATGGTGAAGGATATTTTGGCCTCGCCGGTGCCGGTGATTGTCTATGTTGGGCCGTCGGGGAGCCGCGCGGGCTCGGCGGGCTTCTTCATCATGGAGTCGGCGGACATTGCTGCGATGGCGCCCGGGACGGAAGCAGGCGCGGCTCATCCGGTCGTGGAGATGGGCAGCGTCAGCGACACGATGAAGCAGAAGATCCTGAACGACGCGCTGGCGTTTTTGCGGTCGTATGTTTCCGAGCGCGGGCGCAATGTGAATGCGGCCCAGGCGGCGGTTACGGATTCGAAGTCGTACACAGCGAACGAGGCCCAGGATCTGCACCTGATTGACACCATCGCGCCGAATGATCGCGCGCTGCTGGATGCGATCGACGGGCGCACGGTGAAGCGCTTCAACGGAGGAACCCTGGTGCTGCATACACGCGGCGCCAGCCTGGTGAGCGTGGACGAAAATCTGCGCGAGTCCATCATGGACAGGCTGATGGATCCAAACCTGGCAGTGCTGATTCTGCTGGCTGGGGCGATGCTGATCTACCTGGAATTCCATGTCCCGGGGACGATCATTCCCGGAGCGCTGGGCACATTGATGGTGCTGCTGGCGCTGTTCAGCCTGAATCTGCTGCCGGTGCGGTACACGTCGCTGGCGCTGATTGTGTGCGCACTGGTGCTGATGGTGCTGGAAGCAAAGTTCCCCAGCCATGGTGTGCTGGCATTGTGCGGCACGGCGGCGCTGATCCTTGGACTGATGACGCTGGTGGCGGGGCCGATCCCGGAGATGCGTGTGCAGATGGCAACGGCGATTTCCGCAGGGCTGGCCTTTGGGCTGATTTCGACATTCCTGGTGCGGATCGCCTGGCGCGCTCGACGCAACAAAGTGATGATTGGGCCAGAGGCGCTGGTCGGGGCCGTGGGCGTGGCGCAACAGGCGCTGGAGCCGCAGGGACAGGTGCTGGTGCACGGGGAGCTTTGGCAGGCGGAGGCGGCAACTCCGGTACCTGAGGGTGGCCGCGTCCGGGTGCGGGCCGTGGACGGTCTGAAGCTGTTGGTGGATGCTGAGACACCGCAACCGGCTTCGACATCCGGAGTACAGGAGCGGGTTACCGCCTGATATTCAGCGAGTTGCCCCGAGTGGCCTGCGGTACAATCGCAGCCGGGCGCAAGGGGCCCGCATGCCATGGAATACAACGTTCCAGTTCTAGTTTTCGTCGCGATCGTTGTCCTTTATCTCCTGAACAGCATCAAAATTCTCCGCGAGTACGAAAGAGGCGTAATTTTTCGCCTTGGCCGTGCGCTGCCAGTTCCGAAGGGCCCGGGAATCATCTTTGTTTTCAGACCGTTCGACCAGATGGTTCGTGTGTCTTTGCGGCAGGAGGTGATGGAAGTACCTCCGCAGGACGTGATCACGAAGGACAACGTCACCATCAAAGTGAATGCCGTGATCACCATGCGCGTGATGGATCCGGCGAAGGCGGTGATTGAGGTTTCGAATTACGTGTATCAGACCTCGCAGTTCGCGCAGACCACGCTGCGCAGCGTCCTGGGCGAAGTGGAACTGGATGGACTGCTGTCGCACCGCGACGCGCTCAACCAGCGGATTCAGACGATCATCGACCTGCGTACCGAACCGTGGGGCGTAAAGGTGGTGAGCGTGGAAGTGAAGCAGGTGGATCTGCCGGAAACCATGCTGCGAGCCATGGCGAAACAAGCGGAGGCGGAACGCGAAAAGCGGTCGAAGATCATCAACGCGGAGGGCGAGTTTGCCGCCGCTCAGCGGCTGGTCGAAGCTGGGGATTTGCTGGCGGCTCAGCCGTTTACGCTGCAACTGAAGTATCTGCAGACGCTGGTGGACATCGGAGTGGAGAAAAACACCACGATTGTGTTTCCGCTGCCGATGGAATTGATTTCGCTGCTGAATCAGGCGCTGCCCGCAAAGCAAAACCCGCCGAAACAGGAGTAGCCCGGTTGGGTTCATGATGGAAGGCAGAGGAGACGTATGGGACTGATCACCGAAGATGTCAGGACAGGAAAGACGAGCGAGGGGCCGGGACTGGGACGCCCAACGCGCCGCGAGCGCACGGATGAGGACGCGCCCTACTCCTCGGAGATCACGCTGGGCATGCGGTCCATGCTGGCCATTTTCTTCGGACTGGTGCTGGTGTGCGGTGTGTTCTTTGGCCTGGGCTACTCGGTGGGCAGAAACGGCGGACTGCGTCCGGCGACGGACGACACTGCGTCTTCCCCGGCGATTGGGGACTCTTCGCTGAAGAAGCCCTCAGCAACGGATCAGGGCCTGACGCCGGTGCCTGCACAGAGCGCGTCGACGAACTCTGATCAGAGCAAACCAGCGCAGAACAGCAACACGGTGACCGAGACGGATCTGGGATCGAAGCCGGTCTCCGACGAGACGGCGAAGCCCGCGGCCACACCGGCTCCCGCAGCGCAAACTCCGGTTGCGGCTTCGCAGCTGGCACCGACGAAACCGGCGTCTTCACAGCCCGTCGCGCAGAAGCCCGCGTTCACCCCCGCACCGCAGACCGCGGCGCAGAAGCCGAATCCGGCACCGCCGGCGAAGCCGGCCGAATCTTTCTCGAATCCCTACAGGCCGGTGACACCGCAGCCTGCTGCGCAGAGCTATACCCAGAGCTCCGCGTCGCCCGCGGCGGGCGGTTTCATGGTGCAGATTGCCGCGGTGCGACAGCCGCAGGATGCGAATGTGCTGGTGAGCGCGCTGCAGCAGCATGGTTTCCACGCGCAGATTCGCCACGAGGCACAGGATCAGCTGCTGCATATTCAGCTGGGGCCGTTTGCGACACGCGCAGAGGCGTACGACATGCGGTCGAAGCTGCTGGCCAATGGGTATAACGCGGTGGTGAAGTAATTAGCCTCGCATCCACTCGGGAAGTCCAGACGCGATCGCGGCGCGGGTAGCCTCCATCAATTCCTCGCGGCTGGAGTAATCGCGCGGCTGCAGCGGCGCGTGGAAGATGACGTGCGCCACGCCGGGAGAGATGCGCAGGCTTCCCTTCCCCATCATGCTTTCGGTTCCGTAGATGGAAACGGGAACGACGGGCGCTCCGGATTCCATGGCGAGATAGAACGGACCTTTCTTGAAGGGCTGCAGACGGCCATCGGGCGAGCGGGTTCCTTCGACAAAGGAGACGATGTGCACGCCGGAGGCGAGAACCTGCCGTGCGGACTGCACGCTGGCGGCTGCGCTCTCGACGCGGCCATCGCGGTCGACAGGAATAAAGCTGGCGAGCTCCATGCCGTAACCGAGGACCGGAATTTTCGTCAGCGAACGCTTGATGAACCCGGAAGCTCGTCCGGGCAGAAGCGGGAAGAGCACGGGTGGATCCAGGTTGGAGACGTGGTTGGAGAGAAAGATGTAGCGCTGCGCCGGATCGAGCGGCTGCTGCCATCTAGCCTGCACGCGAATGCGGACCAGGCGCAGGCCGATCCTGACGATGCCCATCGCCATGCGATAGAGAAGGCTGATGTCGCGGCGGATGAGGATCCACGAGAATCCGATGAGCGCGGCGGGGAAGCCGAGGATGATCCAGGTGGAGAAGAGGACGACCGCGGCGAACATGGGCTCAGACCTTTTGCGTGCGAGCGCTGAGGGCAGCGGGAAGCTTTTCGTAGATGCCCTCGAAGCCGCCGTTGGAGAGGATCGCGACCACATCCCCCGGCACGAGGCGCGGCGCAATCTCTGCCACGATGGCGTCGGCGTTCGGCAGCAGGGACGCGGGTTTACCGGCGGAGGCCAGGGCGGCGACAACGTTTTCCGGATGGAGTCGCTCGGCGGCAGGGATTCTCTCCGTTTGATAAACGCCGGCGAGGATGATCTGGTCAGCAAGCGCGAGGCTGTCGACGAGTTCGCGCTCGAAGACGTTGCGGCGGAGGGTGTTGCTGCGCGGCTCGAGAACGGCCAAGAGGCGGCGGCCAGGATACGCCGAGCGCAGGGCGCGGAGGGTTTCGCGGATCGCGGTGGGATGGTGGGCGAAGTCATCGATGATCGTGATGCCGTCGATTTCAGCGCGAACCTCGAGGCGGCGGCGCACAGAGCGAAAGGTGGCGAGGGCTTCGATGATGGCATCCCGCGGAAGGCCCTGGCCGGCGGCGAGCGCGGCGGCGGCCGTGGCATTGAGGGCGTTGTGCTCTCCGGCGACGGGCATCGACAGATCGGCCCAGGGCTGGCCGGAGCGGAGCAGGGACCAGCGGCTGAGGCCATTGTCGTAGCGGAGATTGGTCATGCGCCAGGCAGAATCTGCAGCGAAGCCGTAGCGTTCGATGGCGCAGAACGCGCGCGTGACGCAATCTGAGACATTTTCCGAGCCGTCGAAGGCAACGATGCGCCCGCGCCGCGGGACGAGGTTCACGAGGCGTTTGAAGGCCGTCTTGACGGAGTCGAGGTCGCGATAGATGTCGGCGTGGTCGAACTCGACATGCGTGAGGATGAGCGCGTCCGGGAAATAGTGCATGAACTTCGGGCCCTTGTCGAAGAAGGCAGTGTCGTACTCATCGCCTTCGATGATGAAAGGGCGGCCGTCGCGCAGATGGAAACTGGTGCCGAAGTTTTCGGCGACGCCTCCGATGAGGAAAGACGGAGCCAGCGAGCGGTCGCGACGGGCAGCGACTTCGTAAATCCACGCGAGCATGCTGGTGGTGGTGGTTTTGCCGTGCGTGCCGGCAACGACGAGGGATTCATGGCTGCGAATGAACTCGTCGTGGAGAATGGCGGCCAGGGATGTAAACGGAATGCGCTGGTCGAGGGCGTATTCCAGCTCAGCGTTGCCGCGTGAGATGGCGTTGCCGACGATGACGAGGTCGGGGTGGGGCTGCAGGTTTGTTTCGGCAAAGGGTTCGGCAATGGGAATGCCGAGCGAGCGAAGCAGATCGGACATCGGCGGGTAGGCGGCCTGGTCGGAGCCGGTGACGCGATGGCCCTTGAGCTGGAGGAGTCCGGCGAGCGAGGCCATGGCCGTGCCGCAGATGCCGATGAGATGGATGTGCTTAGGCTGCATGATCGATGGGGGAAACTGCTGGTTCGAGAGTGCGAAGAGCTGGAGATTCGCCGGTGAGGTCGAGTTCGGCCTCGATGCCGAGCGGGAGGGTGACATTGCCGCCGGAGACGTGGCCGGAGCGAAGGCCAATGGCGATGGGGACGTTGCAATCGGCGAGGACGTGGAGGATGACGTCTTCGATGAGGTTGGGGTCGGCTCCGGGGGAGACGCAGTCGAGCATCTCGCCAAAGATGAAGCCGCGCACACCTTCGAGTTTTCCGGCGAGGAGCAGGTGGCGGAGCATGCGATCAATCTGGTAGGGCTTCGCGCCGATGTCTTCGAGGAAAAGCAGCTTGCCTTCGGTATGCGGCGCGTAAGGCGTGCCGAGCGCGGAGGTGAGAAGGCTCAGGCAGCCTCCGTAGAGCGTGCCGCGAGCGTAGCCGGGGCGCAGGACGCGGATTCCCTGCTCCGCTCCGGCCTGAACGAGACCGCCAGTGATCGCGGCCTGGAAGCTGGGGAGATGGACGCCGTCGGCGACCCAGAAGTCGGCCGCGGCCATCGGTCCGTGAAAGGCGACGAGGCCGAGCTGATCGAGGAGCCAGGTTTGAATGCTGGTGTGATCGCTGTAAGCGAAGAAGGGCTTGGGATGGCGGCGGATCAGATCGAGGTCGAGGCGGTCGAGGAGGTAGTTCGATCCGTAACCGCCACGGCTACAAATGATGGCGGCAGCAGACGGATCGGCGAAGGCGCGGTGCAGGTCGGCGAGGCGTTCGTCGACGCTGCCGGAGAAATACGGCGGATGCTTGCCACAAGCGTGCTCCGCGGCGATGGCGTCGTAGCCGAGGGCGCGGAGGGCGTCGATCCCGCAGGTGATGCGGTCGGGCTGCGCGGCAGATGCGGGCGAAACGACCATGATGCGAGAACCGGGCGCGACGGCTGGAGGCTTGAGAACGTCAGCCAAGGAGTACCTCGCCTGCGGCGATGAGGCCGGCGGGGCCGGTGAGGATCATTTCGGCGCCCTGGCCGGGCCACTCGACGGTTTGCGATCCGCCGGGAGCGTGCACCGTGAGGGGCGACTTCCCGCCGCAGAAAGCGATGACGGCCGTGGCGGAGGCACAGGTTCCGGTGCCGGATGAAGTGGTGGGGCCGACGCCGCGCTCGAAGATGCGGATCTCGAT
>DATGJK010000372.1:0-5401 GCA_035295245.1 Acidobacteriaceae bacterium | reverse complement strand
GGCGAAGAAACCGAACCTGCAAAATCGCCGCTGGACTGCGTTGCGGAGCGCCATGCGCGCGGCAGAGGTCGAAGCTCTGCTGGTGACGCATTTGCCCGACGTGCGCTGGCTCTGCGGTTTCACCGGATCCAATGCCGCGCTGGCAGTTAGTCCACGCGCAACAACCCTGTTTACCGATGGCCGCTACACGACGCAGGCGCGCCAGGAGACGCAGGGCGCGCGCGTTGTGATTGCAAAGAAGTCGGCGCTGATGGAGGCGTGCGCTGTACTTGGCCAATCCGCGCCTCACGCCGCATTCGACCCGCAGCACACGTCCATCGCAGAACTGGAACTAATGCGCTCCGCCATCACGGGTTCCAAACGTCGCGTTTTTTTTATCCCGCTCAAAGCACCGCTGGTATCGAAGCTGCGAATGGTCAAAGATCCGGCGGAACTGGCACAGATGCGAGAGGCTGCGCACCTGGGCTGCATTCTGTTCGAGGAAATCCTGTCGCGCTTGGAGCCCGGGCTGCCGGAGATCGCCATCGCCGCGGAACTCGAGTTCCTGGCGCGGGGCATGGGAGCCGAGGGCATGTCGTTCGAAACAATCGTTGCAGCGGGCCCGCGATCGGCGCTTCCGCACGGCCGGGCCACACAGGGCAGGCTGCCGCGCAAAGGATTCGTGACGCTGGACTTCGGTGTTATCCTCAATGGTTATTGCTCAGACATGACGCGCACCGTGCACCTCGGCGGCGCGAGCAGGGAAGAGCGATTCGCATACGATTCGGTGCTGGCCGCGCAGGAAGCTGCAGTTGCCGCGGTGAAGTCCGGAGCGACATGCGGAGAAATCGACGAGGCAGCGCGCAGCGTTTTGCGCAAAGCGGGACTGGCGAAGTACTTTACTCACTCCACTGGTCACGGCGTGGGTCTGGAAATTCATGAGCAGCCGCGAGTGGCTGCCGGGCAGGACACATCACTGGAGCCGGGGATGGTCATCACCGTTGAACCCGGCGTTTATCTGCCTGGGAAGTTTGGCATTCGCATCGAGGATATGATTGCCGTGACGAAAAGCGGAGGGCAGGTTCTGACTCCGGTCACAAAGAGCTGGATCGAACTGTAGGCAGCGAAGGGCCGCGAGATAACGATGAATCCGGAAGATATGAATGAACTGAAGGAACTCATCGAGTTCCTGAAGGAAAACAAGATCGGCGAATTCGACCTGGAGCGCGGCGACCTCAAGGTTCGCATTAAGTTTGCGCACGAAGGCAGCGCGGATATGGCCGGGCTGGCGCGCCTGCTCGCCTCACAGGCGGCCGTAGCTCCGGTGGCTCCCATCGCGCACAGCCTGGCTCCGGCCGCCGGCGTGGTTTCTTCCGGCCAGACTGGCGCGCCCCAGACGGCACCGCCGGCGGCAGCCGAGGGTGAATCTGAAGAGACGAATCTGCACATCGTGAAGTCGCCGATTGTCGGAACGTTTTACGAATCTCCCTCTCCTGGCTCGCCGCCCTTCATCAAGATCGGAGACCAGGTGGAAGCCGGACAGGTGCTGTGCATCGTTGAAGCCATGAAGCTGATGAACGAAATCGAGAGCGACGGCGCAGGCGAGGTCGTCAAGCGTTTCGTCCAGAACGGCCAGCCGGTTGAGTACGGACAATCCCTTTTCGCTCTGCGCCCCAGCCATGCGTAAAGTTCTCATCGCCAATCGTGGCGAAATCGCGCTGCGGGTTATTTGTGCCTGCAAAGAAATGGGCATCCGCACGGTGGCCATTTACAGCGAGGCGGACCGGCACTCGCTGCATGTGCGCTTTGCCGACGAAGCTATCTGCATCGGGCCGCCCCGGTCGGCGGAGAGCTACCTGAACGTTCCGGCCGTTATCAGCGCGGCGGAGATCGCCGATGTGGACGCGATCCATCCCGGCTATGGCCTCCTGAGCGAGAATGCCAACTTCGCCGAGGTCTGCCGCGCCTCGAACATCAAATTCATCGGACCACCACCGGAAGTGACCCGGTTGATGGGCGAGAAGGAGAAGGCGCGCCAGGCGATGAAAAAGGCGCGCGTGCCGATCCTTCCTGGTTCCGACGGCGTGATTCAGAGCGAAGACGAAGCGCTGGAGTGGGCGAAGACCGTGGGGTATCCGGTGATTCTGAAGGCCTCCGCAGGCGGAGGCGGCCGCGGGATGCGTGTGGTGCGCTCGGCCGAGGAACTGCCGCAGCTGTATCACGCCGCCCAAAGCGAGGCTGCCAATGCTTTTGGCAACGGCGATCTCTACATGGAGAAGTTCATCGAGCGACCGCGGCACATTGAATTTCAGATCCTCGCCGATGAGCACGGCACCACGCTGAGCCTCGGCGAGCGTGAGTGCTCCATCCAGCGGCGGCATCAGAAGCTCATCGAGGAAGCTCCCTCGCTGCAGGTCACGCAGAA
This sequence comes from Acidobacteriaceae bacterium, assembly GCA_035295245.1. Lineage (GTDB taxonomy): Bacteria > Acidobacteriota > Terriglobia > Terriglobales > Acidobacteriaceae > Palsa-343. The sequence goes on along the minus strand of DATGJK010000372.1, from coordinate 2,997 downwards.
GCTGCGCGACGAGATCGGCCGCACGCTGAAACGCTCGCTGGAAGCCGTCGGCTATCAAAATGCCGGGACCATCGAGTTTCTGATGGATGAGGACGGCAAGCTCTACTTCATCGAGATGAATACCCGCATCCAGGTGGAGCATCCGGTGACGGAGTTCATCACCGGCATCGATCTGGTGAAAGCGCAGCTGCGCATCGCGATGGGCGAGAGGCTTTCGAGCATCGTTCCGGAAACCATTCCGCTGCGTGGCCACGCCATCGAGTGCCGCATCAACGCGGAGCACCCGGAGAAATTCACGCCTTCGGCGGGAAAGATCACGGCGTTCAATGTGCCGGGAGGGAATGGCATCCGCGTCGATACCGCGCAGTACGCGGAAGGCGTGGTGCCGCCGTATTACGACTCGCTGATCGCCAAGCTGATTGCCTGGGGTGGCGATCGGGAAGAGGCGATGGCGCGCATGCGGCGCGCGCTCGAGATGTTCATCGTGGAGGGCATCCACACGAGCATCCCGCTGCACCAGAAAATCTTCAACGACGAGGAATTTCGACGCGGTCAGTTCGACACGAAATTCATGGAGCGGTTCTTCGAGCGAGAGAAGGAACGCAAGGCGAACTGATCGCAGATCGATCCAGCGCAAATAAAAGGCCGGGCTTAAGCGCCGGCCCTTTTGTTATCCGCCGGATCTCGAACTCAGTGTGGTACGCGCTGAACGCCAGTGGCCTGCATGTACGCGCCCTGCCGTTCCAGTTGCTGCGCGTCCGCGTCACTCAGTCCCTCCCCATTGCTGTTTCGCCTGGGCAGCCTGCGGAGCTGCGTAGATGCGTCCCGCGTCAATCCAGGATCCTCCACCATTTGCGCCACCGGAGGATGCAGGGCAACCGGAACCGCCTCAAACATCACAAAGCTCAACCGCCTGCCGCAGGCTCGTAAAAGGGTCGCCGGTAGGGATGAATTCGTGGGCGACATAGCCTTTGAATCCGCCGTCGGCGATGGCCTGCATGACCGCGGCGTACTGGATTTCCTGGCCAGCGCCGATTTCATGCCGCCCGGGAACGCCTGCGGTGTGGAAGTGGGCGATGTAGTCCAAGTTGGCGCGAATGGTGGCGATCAGGTCTCCTTCCATGATCTGCATGTGGTAGATGTCGTACAGCAACTTGACGCGAGGCGAGTTCACCTCGCGCATGACGCGCACGCCCCACGCGGTGTGATCCGCCATGTAGTCGGGGTGGTTCACTTTGCTGTTCAGCAGTTCAAGGCAAATGGTGACGCCGTTGTCTTCGGCAATCTGCTTCACGCGATTGAGGCCGACGATCGTGTTGCGAGCGCCTTCCTCATCCGGCATCCCGCGGCGCGTTCCGGCAAAGGTGATCACGTTGGGGACGCCGGCTTTGGCGGCAATCGGGATATTTTTCCGGAAGGCTGCTTCGATGGCAGCGTGATTCTCAACCCGGTTCATCGCGTCGGGAATGGTGCCGCCGCCTGCCTGGCCCATCGTGCAGATGAGGCCATAGCGGCGAGGAACGTCGAACTCTTCCACTGACAGCAGATCGACGCCTTTGAGGCCCAGATCGGCGGCCCGCTGGCAGAGTTGATCGAGCGGCGTCGCCTTATAGCACCAGCGGCAGACGGACTGGTGGATGCGGCCCCTGCGCTGAGTGGACGGATCAGGAGCGGCGAGCGCCGGCAGCGAAGCGGCGACCGATGCGGCGGCTCCGGTCTTCAGAAAATTGCGGCGGCTGGGAGTCACGCTCCAAGCGTACCGCGAGCGCCGCAAAACCGCAGCGGGGAAAATTGGGTGAGGGCGCGGAGGCCGCAGCCAGATCCTTTGCTCCTGTAGAATCATGCGCGTATCCGAAAACCCAGGCGAAACGCCAATTCGTTCGGAGATTCTGCAATGCGCTTTTCCTGCCTTTCTCTTGCGGCTGCGTGTGCGGCTGCCACTGTCCTGATTGCACCGGATTTTGCCGCAGCGCAGGCTGGTTATCAGCCCGAACCTGTGCCCATGCCGCCGCCCATCGTGGCTCCAGCCGACACTCCCTATGCGGGCACGATTGCGCTGCAGGTGAACCTGACGAATATGGTGGATCGCGTTGCCACCGTCCACGAGGATATTCCCGCCAAACCGGGCGACCTGACGCTGCTGTATCCCGAGTGGATCCCGGGGAACCACTCGCCGACAGGTCCGATTCAGAGCGTCGGAGGCCTGGTGATCACGGCCAATGGGCAGCGGATTCCGTGGGTGCGCGATCGTGTGAACGTCTACGCGTTCCACATCGACGTGCCGAAGGGCGTCAGCTCAATCGGCGTGGATTTTGACTATTTATCGCCGACCACACGCCAGGAGGGGCGCATCCAGTTCTCGTCGAAGCTGGCGGACCTGGCCTGGAACACGGTCGTGCTCTATCCGGCGGGTCACTTCTCGCGCGACATTCACTTCATGCCGAGCGTCGTCTTGCCGCACGGCTGGCAATATGCAACGGCGCTGGAGACGGACTCGAAAGACGGAGATACGGTTCACTTCAAAGACACAACGCTGAACACGCTGATCGACTCGCCCCTCGTCGCCGGCGAGTACTTCCGGCGCATCGACCTCTCGACTGGTCCGGAGAATCAGGTGCATCTGGACGTCTTCGCCGATGAGGCAAAGGACCTGGACGCTACGCCGGAAGAAGTGCAGGTTCACAAGAATCTGGCCATTCAGGCGCAGAAGCTCTTCGCGTCGCACCACTACAACCACTACGACTTTCTGTTCTTCCTGACCGACGTCGTCGGCGGAGAAGGGCTGGAACATCATCAGTCGAGCGAAGACGGCACGCGCGCGAATTACTTCACCGACTGGAACGCGCAGACGCGCGGCGTCGATTTGCTGGCGCACGAGTACACGCACTCGTGGAACGGCAAATTCCGGCGGCCCGCGGACTTGTGGACGCCGAACTTCAACGTGCCCATGCGCGATGATCTGCTGTGGGTCTACGAAGGTCTGACGCAGTACTGGGG
>DATGJK010000371.1:0-7409 GCA_035295245.1 Acidobacteriaceae bacterium | reverse complement strand
ATCACGCTCGAGAACGGCAAGCCGCTGGCGCAGAGCCGCGGCGAAGTTGCGATGACCGAAGATCATCTGCGCTGGTTTGCCGAGGAGGGCAAGAGAGCGTACGGGCGGATCATTCCTCACCAAACGAAAGGCAAGCGCAATCTGGTCGTGAAGACTCCGATCGGAGTCGTGGGTGCGATCAGCCCGTGGAATTTTCCACTGGTGCTGGCGGTACGCAAGGCTGCGCCAGCCTGGGCCGCGGGATGTCCTGTGGTTCTGAAGCCTGCCTCGCAGACGCCGCTCTGCGCGGTGGCTCTGGCTGAATGCGCTGAAGCTGCAGGCATGCCCACAGGTGTCTTTCAGCTGGTGATCGGCGATGCGCGGATGATCGCGCGCGAATTCCTGGAGAACCCGCTTTGCCGCAAGATCACCTTTACCGGATCGACCGAAGTAGGGCGCGAACTGATTCGCGGCGCGGCGCAGTACGTAAAGCCGCTGTCGCTGGAGCTCGGCGGTTTGGCTCCGCTGTTCGTCTTCGATGACTGCGATCTGGAGGTCGCAGTGAAGCAAACGGTGATTGCAAAATTCCGGAATACCGGGCAGTCCTGCATCGCGGCCAATCGCATCTACGTGCAGCGCTCGATCCACGATGAATTTGTGCGGCGCTTCGTCGCTGCGGTGAAGGCGTTGAAAACCAGTTCCGGTCTGGAGGATGGAGCCGATGTGGGGCCGGTGATCAATCAGCAGGGCCTCGATGCGGCCCTGAAGCAAATCGAGGACGCGAAGCAGCGTGGCGGCAAGATTCTGTGCGGTGGCGGGCGTGTGCCCGGCAGCAAAGGCTACTTCCTCGAGCCGACGGTGATCGACGGCGTGCACGAGCAGTCGCTGTGCATGTGCGAAGAGACCTTTGCTCCGGTGGCTCCCATCAGCACCTTCGAGACTGAGGCCGAAGCGATCGAGCTGGCGAATCGCTCGGAGTACGGGCTGAGCGCCTACGCGATGACCCGCGACGCGGGGCGGATCTTCCGCCTGGCGGAGCAGCTCGAGGCCGGGACCATCGGGATTAATGATGGAGCGCCCACCACCAGCCAGAGCCCGTTTGGCGGAATCAAGCAGAGCGGCTGGGGCCGCGAGCTGGGCAGCGAAGGTCTGGACGCATTTCTGGAGACGAAGCACGTCTCCATCGGCATTCAGGAAGCTTAGATCGACAGGGGAAAGAGCAGAACGCCATGATTCATTTTTTGATTCACGATTCAGCCGACACGGTGGCGGTGGCCGTTGTCGACATCGCTGCGGGGACCGACTGTACCGGCCGCGACCTTTCGACGAATAAGCCGCTCAAGGCCAAGGCGACGGAAGCCATCCCGCTGGGACATAAATTTGCCCTGAAGGATTTCGCGCCCGGCGACACGGTGGTCAAATACGGCTGCGAAATAGGGCGCATTGTGCAGCCTGTGAAGTCGGGCCAGCACGTCCACGTGCACAACCTGAAGACGAAGAGGTGGGCGTAATCATGAACGATCGAAAGATACTGGCCTATCGTCGCGAGAATGGGCGCGTCGGAGTGCGCAATCATGTGGTCATTCTGCCGGTAGACGATATTTCGAATGCGGCGTGCGAAGCCGTCGCCAACAACATCAAGGGAACGCTGGCTCTGCCTCATGCCTACGGCCGTCTGCAGTTCGGCGAAGATCTGGACCTGTTCTTCCGGACGATGATCGGCACCGGCAGCAATCCCAACGTCGCTGCGGTGGTGGTGATTGGCATTGAAGCGGGCTGGACGAAGCGAATCGTCGACGGCATCGCCCAAACCGGCAAGCCTGTGGCGGGATTCTCCATCGAGGGCCGGGGCGACATCGGCACCGTCGCCGAGGCGTCTCGCAAGGCGAAGGAATTTGTGCAGTGGGCGTCGGAGCTGCAGCGGACGGAGTGCAGCTTCAAAGAGCTGTACATCAGCGTTAAATGCGGCGAGTCCGATACGACGACGGGTTTGGCCAGCTGTCCGACGGTCGGCAATGTGATCGACAAACACTGCGCGGGCGGCGGCATGGCTTCCTTCGGCGAAACCTCAGAGCTGACCGGCGCCGAGCACATTGTGGCTGCCAAGGCCGTCAACGATGAAGTACGCAAGCAATTCCAGGCGGCGTTCGACGACTATACGAAGCTGGTCTTCAGCGAGAGAACCGACGATCTGTCCGAATCGCAGCCGACGAAAGGCAATATCGCCGGCGGCCTGACGACCATCGAAGAAAAGGCCCTGGGCAACGTCGAAAAGCTCGGTAGGCACACAAAGTTTGTCGGCTGTCTCAAGCCGGCCGAGGTTCCTGCAAAGCCTGGCCTGTGGTTCATGGATACCTCGAGCGCGGCGGCGGAGGCGGTGACGCTGTGGGCGGCGTCGGGCGCGGTGGTGCATCTTTTTCCGACGGGGCAGGGCAATGTGATCGGTAACCCGATCGAGCCGGTCATTAAGCTGTCGGGCAATCCGAAGACGGTGACCACGATGAGCGAGCACATCGACCTGGACGTTTCGCCGATTCTGCAGGGTGAGATGACGCTGGACCAGGCAGGCGACGCGCTGATCGAGATGATCGTTCGCACGGCCAACGGAAGGCTGACCGCGGCCGAGGCGCTGGGTCATCGCGAATTCGTGATGACGAAACTCTATCGCAGCGCCTAGCAGAAATCAGGGCGCGCTCGGACGATCGTGCCCTGAAGGTAAACGGATGAGGAGATTTCCAAAAGATCAGTTGCAGGCGAAAGTCGCCGCGTTGGCCGCGGGGATGGGTGTGCCCGCGGAAGACGCAGCGATTTTTGCTGAAGCGCTGGTGGATGCTGATCTGCACGGCGTTTCCACGCACGGCGTTTCGCGACTGAACATCTATCTGCGCCGCATCGAGGCTGGGCTCATCGATCCCCGGGCAACGTTGAAAATCGACCGCGAGCGCGGAAGTGTTCTCGCTCTGGACGGCGCTAATGGACTGGGACAGGTGCAGGCGCGCAGGGCGGTGGATCTGCTGATCCCGCGCGCGCGGCAGAATGGTGTGGCCGCTGCAACCATTCGCAATTCGCAGCATTTCGGCGCGCTCTCCTGGTATTGCAATTACGCTGCCTCCCAAAAGCTGGTCCTGCTGGCGATGACGAACTGCGAGCCGGCGATGTCGCCTGAAGGCGGATACGAGGCGTTCTTCGGGACAAATCCCATTGCCGCGTCCTTCCCCACCGGCAAGGGATTCCCGGTCAAGATTGATCTCGCGACATCGATTGTGGCGCGCGGCAACATCATCGCGGCACAGAAACGCGGCGAGCCGATCCCTGCCGGCTGGGCGCTGAATCGTGCGGGTGAGCCCACCACCGACGCTCAGGAAGCGCTGCTTGGCACGGTGCTGACGATGGCCGGACACAAAGGGTATGCGCTGGCCCTGATGGTGGAAGCCTTCAGCGGAATCCTCTCGGGTTCGGCCATTGGCCCCGATGTCGGATCGATGTACAAGAACCTCGATCGGCCGCAGAACGTGGGACACTTCTTCTGCCTGTTTGATCCCGCCGCGTTTCTCGACTACGACGAGTACCTGCGCCGGATGGACGGAACCATCGACCGTATCAAGGCCTCCGCCCGGCGCCCAGGAGTGGAAGAGATTCTGGTGCCCGGCGAGCGCTCGGCGCGCACGGCGCGGAGCAACAGCGTTCAGGGTGTTCCCGTCTCCGATGAGACGATCGCGGAACTCGATCAGTGGGCTTCGCGTCTGAAGGTGCCTCACGAATGCCATGAGGTGATTTGCTGACCATGCCCGATATCCTCATCTCGGAAAATATTAACGGCGCGGCCGTGGACGAACTATGCGCGCGATTCGATGTCCTCCGCCTTCCGGATTTATGGAAGAACCCCGAGCAACTGGCGGAGAAGGCGGCGGATTGCCGGGCGCTGATGGTGCGCAACCAGACCCAGGTGACTGCAAAGGTGATATCCGCCGCTTCCAGCCTGATCGTGATTGGGCGAGCGGGCGTGGGACTGGACAATGTCGACGTGAAGGCCGCCGAGCAGGCGGGAATCGTGGTGTCGTTCACGCCGGATCAAAACGCTATCAGCGTTGCGGAACTGGCCATCGGACTGATGCTGTCGCTGGCGCGGTCCATTCCTGAGGCAGACCGCGATACAAAGGCCGGCAACTGGAACCGGCGCCATTTTCTCGGAACGGAACTCTACGGCAAGACGCTGGGCATTGTGGGCGCCGGCAAGATCGGATATCTCACCGCTCGCCGTGCTCTGGCGTTCGGCATGAAGCTCATCGCCTACGATCCGTTTCTGAGCAGCGACAACGTTTTGTTGAGCGACTTGCAGGCTGAGTTAGTCGAACTCGACGAATTGCTGGCGAGCGCCGACATTGTCTCCTGCCACCTGCCATCAACGCCGCAGACAACGGGTCTGCTCAACCGTGCGCGATTCAACAAAATGAAGCGCGGAGCTTTTCTGGTGAATACCTCGCGCGGCCGCGTCATTTCCGAGCACGACCTGATCGCGGCGCTGAAGAGCGGGATTGTCGGGGGAGCAGCACTCGATGTGCGTGCGACTGAGCCTCCGGTGTCCGGGGAGCTGGAATCGATGGCCAACGTGATTCTGATGCCGCATGTGGGGGCGTTTACGCGCGAGGCGCAGGAAAGAGTCACGAATGCGCTGTGCGCCGATGTGGCGCGCGTGCTGGACGGCAAACCGGCGCTGAACGCTGTGAACGGGGCAGTCCCGAAGCGAGCAGGGGCTGTGACCAGCGCGCGCTGATTCACCACAAAAAACTTGCTGCAGTCAGAGGACTCGCAGACGGGAGAGCCGTATGAAGGGGCTTACACAGGGAAAGATTGCCGGGCTGACAGCTGTCGCCGACGAGCGCGGCGTGATTGCGGCTGCGGCGCTCGACCAGCGCGGTCTGCTGAAGAAAATGCTGGCGAAAGAAATGGGTGGGAAAGAGCCGGGCGCGCAGACCATTTCCGAATTCAAGGAAATCGTCACCGGTGCGCTGACGCGGCACGCATCCGCGATCCTGCTGGACGTGGAGTACGGCCTGCCTGCCATCCAGCACCGCAACGGCAAGGGCGTGCTGCTGGCTTATGAAAAGTCGGCTTACGACGCCACCGCTCCGGAGTACATTCCCATCATCACCGAGGGCTGGTCAGCGTTGCGGCTTCAGGAGGCAGGCGCGAATGCAGTGAAGATCCTGCTCTACTACACGCCCTTTGAGAAGCCGTCGGTGAACGTGCAGAAGCAGGCCTGGGTCGAGCGGATTGGCGCCGAATGCCGCGCGCTGGATATCCCGCTCTTTTTGGAATTGCTGGCGTATGAGGAGCAGGGAAGCGCCGCGGGGCCGCTGGCGTGGGCGAAGCGCAAGCCCGACGTGGTGATCCGATCCATCGAAGAGTTCAGCCGGGAACGCTATGGAGCCGATGTTCTGAAGGTGGAGGCCCCGGTGCTGATGCCGTTCGTCCCCGGAACTCAGGTCTACGGCGGTGAGGCGGCATACTCGCGCGAGCAGGCTGTGCAGTACTTCCGGGACGCAGCGAGGGCGACGGATAAACCCAGTGTCTATCTCTCGGCCGGCGTCAGCAATCAGGCATTCATTGAAACGCTGGAATTTGCCGCTGAGAGCGGAGTGAAATTCCACGGCGTGCTGTGCGGGCGCGCTACGTGGCAGGACGGTGTGCCGGTCTTCGCGAAGTCCGGCGCGCGCGCTCTCGAGGACTGGCTCAACTCAGCGGGCGCTGAAAACATCCAGCGAGTGAATCGCATTCTGAGCGCTGCGCGGTCCTGGCAGGAGTGCTTTGATCTGCCTGTCCCGACCTCGGCCTGAGTGGCCATCGGCGAAGGAGATCGCGGTTCACCAGGCAGTACCGCGCGTAGGCAGGCCTACAATGGAACCATCCACCTGAGGACCTGCTGACGGTGCGCGCCGAACTGGAACAGGCGATTACGCTTCTGCGTCACGGCGACGAAGCCGATGTTGAGCACGCTCTGACGCTGCTGCAGCAGACTCTTCTCTCCTTTGGGATCAAGCTCTGCGGCCAGCGCGAAGATGCTGAAGACACGGCGCAGGAGGTGCTGGTGCGAACGCTGCCCCACCTTGCCCGCCTCGACAATCCGCAGGCGCTTTCCGCGTGGCTCTACACGGCCGCGAAGAACCGGTGCTGGCAAGGCCGGCGCCGCGCGACGTATCGCAAATCCGTGGCGCTCGAGGACCTGATGCCCGGCGAGGCGGAAATGCGGTCTCTGCTGGTTGCCGATCGCGGCTCCAGTCCTGAGGATCACGCTCTGCGCCGCCAGGATCATGAGCGGCTGCATCAGGCCGTCCTCAGCCTGCCGCCGCAATACCGGATTGTCCTCGTTCTGCATGACATGGAGGAACTGGAGACCGATCTGGTGGCGCAAATCCTTTCGCTGGAGCCGGGAACCGTCCGCGTGCGGCTCCATCGCGCTCGCCTGCTGGTGCGGCGTGAGCTGAACCGGCTGATGCACCCGGATGCCCTGCCTTCGCGGAAATCAAAAAAGCCCCGTCGCAGCGCGCAGTGCCGGGAAATCTTCGGCAACCTGTCGGAGTATCTTGACGGCAACCTGCCGCCTGCCGACTGCGACCGCATGCGCCGCCACATCGATGCCTGCCCGTCGTGTGTCGCCTTCATCCACGACCTGAAGCGGGCGATCGATCGCTGCCGATCCCTGGAAGTCTGTTCCGGCGAGCAGGCCCCTGCGGTCCTGAAGCGCCTGATTACGGAAGAGTACCTGCGTCTCAAAAATTCTCGCGCCGTTCTGTAACGCTTGCCTCTTTCCCGGCGTTTTGGCTGGTGAAGGCATCCGGAACGCCTCGCCAGGCGCGCAACGGGTGCCCACCAGGGTGCCACGCCATGGGGAGAAGCAGTTCGCTGAGACGCTGGACCGTGTTGCTGGCCGGGCTTTGGCCGCTGACGGCGTTCGCCCAGCAGCCGTCACTCACGCTTCACGAGGCCATCGAAACTGCGCTGGGCCAAAATCCGCAGGCGGCCGTTGCCGAAGCGGACGCGCGCACCGCCGAGGCGGGCGTTTCGCTCGCGCACGCTGCGCTCTGGCCGCGGCTCACGGCGACCGGAGACCTGTCGCGAGGAAACGACCCGGTCTACGCCTTCGGGACAAAACTTCGCCAGCAGCGCTTCGCCGCGACCGATTTCGCACTCAATTCGCTGAATCGCCCCACGCCCATCGGCAACTTCGCCACCCGCCTGAGCGGCCAATGGCTCCTCTTCAATGGCTTTTCCACGCAGCGGCAAATCCGTGCGGCGCGGCTTGGCTCGGCCAGCGCCCAATCGATGAGCGGAGCGGTGCGAGAGGGGCTGATCTACGGCGTGGTGCAGGCCTACCAGGCTGTCCTGTTCGCACAGCGTCAGGTGGAAGTCACGCAGGAGGAAGAGCGAAC
>DATGJK010000370.1:0-2211 GCA_035295245.1 Acidobacteriaceae bacterium | reverse complement strand
GGGCGGCACCGGTAATTTGTACGCTTTTGGCCTCTTCGGCGGAATCCGACGAAGCGGCTCCGCTCGTGGGATCCTGCGCACGCCTGACGGCACGGCCGGGACCGACCGATGCAACCGGGGCGCCGTCGATCCCGTTGATCTTGCTGGACACGCGAACTCTCCTAAGTTCCTGTATTGCCTGTATCGGCAGGGACTGCAGGAACTTTAGAGCGTGACGCGGTTCACGCTTCGGTGGCCAGCACGCGGCCGGCAGTGCCCTGGGAGTAGATCCCACGAGGTCCGTAGGTCGCGGGCTCGCGGCGGCCTGCGATCAGAGTGCCGAGCCTTTCCTGAACATGCTTCAGACGGGCGCCGACCAGGACACCATTGCGGTCGTTCAGGCTGCGGCAACGCAAAGCTGTCGCCGAGCATTTCGCCCAAGTCGGGGCGAGCGTTCCCTTGGGATCGCACCAGAGCAGCAGCTGCTCGAGGCCTTTGGGATCGAGTGGATAGCCGACCTGCGTACACAGCGCGCGGCGCTCCTCGTCCACACGAAAGATGCGCGCCACGCAGTATTGGCGCTCTTGTGAGACGCCTTCCAGCGCCACCACATCGTTCTCGGTCAGGAAACCATGCTCGCGATCGAGCAGAGCGGACAGCTCGCTGAGAGCCGCCTCCTCCTCGACCATCAGACGGCCCAGCTGCTCGCGGCATTCGTCCTGGTTCAAAGTCAGATCTCCTTCGTCGGCAGATCGCCCAGCAACCGCTCGGACTGGATCAAGCCGGAGGCGATTTTGTTCGGATCGACTCGATAGGTCCCGGCGGCGATGGCGGCACTGATCGCCTCGACGCGCTTCTGATCGACGGCCGGCACCTTGCTGAGGGACTGCTCGAGTCCCGACAGCAGCGAGGCGGTGCTCGTGATGCTGACATCCTTCTGCGGCGATGAGGAGTCACCACCTTGGGTAGAGGTCGTCCCTGCCTGCGGCGTGGAGGCCTTTTTGGCAGAGCCGAGCGCGGCTCCGCTCACGTCTAATCCGGTTAAGTTCACGGCCACGTGCGGCCCTCCTGCATGCGTACCCTGGGGTATCGACTGCCACAGACGAAACTTGAGCCCCTTCCTGCTGAGCTGGAACGGCGGACAGTCTGTGGCTTCATCGTGCAACTCTCACTAGATCGGCACTCTCCACGACACCTTCCACGACGCGCAGAGAGTTCAGGTTCTGCACTTGAATGCGCGCCCCCGCAGCACCGTCCACCATCGCACGGCCCGCGGCGCGAACCTCGACAGCTCCACCGGAGGATAGCAGTGTGACCTCCTGCCCCCGGCGAACGATCAGATCCGGCGTGAACATTTCCACGGCCAGAATGGTGCCGGCAGGAAGAGGCCGGCGCACCGTGCGCCCGCTCAACTCCGGAATTCCCGACAGATACGCATTCCCGGGTCCCGCCGTCGTGCGCATTTCCACTGTTACATCCGCGGATGTCAGCCGGGTATCGCGATTGACGGCGTGGGTGAGGACCAGAACGTTGATCCTGCTCTCGATGGTCGCTGGAACATACACCGTCCAGTGGACAGGTCCCGCGCAAGTCACTCCCACGGTGAGGCGGGCCTGCACCGTCGCCCCGGGCGGCAGGGAGGCCGACAAGTCGCGAGCGGGACACGGCGCCAGCCTGAGCCGGCTGTCGAGCTCGCCAACCCTGATAGTGGTCTCTCCCGCGCTTGCAGGTATCTGGGATTTCACGTAGGAGGCTGCAGCAGCCCGGATGGCCGCTAGGGATTGGGTTCCGGCGGCGAGCTCTTCAGAAACAGCGGTGGCCGCCGATACAGCTCCCAGCAGGGCCCAGGCGCCCAGCACGGCCAAGCGCCGGTAAGTCGTCATTGAATGAGTCATGCTGACTTAGCTTGCAAGCGGCGCGCCAGCGGCAGCTGTTGGCTGCTCAAGCGCCGCGCCGACGGCAACCCGTTGCCGCGCGCGTGATCCTGTTCACGCTTGCGGACACCCAACCGGGTGTCTGCGGGGCCTGAAGCCCCATGGCATGCCTATTGCACTTCATCCGTCAGGTCATTCCTTTGACGGATCGAAAGCATCATGGCGCTCAATCTGAACACTTATCTAGGCGTGGATGCCGACGCACTGAAGTTGCAGTCGAAGCGCATGGAAGTGCTCGCCGACAATCTGGCTAACGTTGACACACCGAATTATAAGGCGCGCGACATCGACTTTCGCG
>DATGJK010000369.1:0-3211 GCA_035295245.1 Acidobacteriaceae bacterium | reverse complement strand
GCTCTGATTCTGGTATTGCGCTTTGGAGTACGGGACCGGTTGCGGAGATGGGTCGACCGGCAGTTCTTCCGGGAGGCCTACAACGCCGAGGTGATGCTGAACGAGCTGTCGGACGAGGTGCGGCAATTCACCGAGACCAGGCCGCTGCTGCAGACGGTCGCGCAGCGCGTCTGCCAGACGCTGCACGTCAACCAGATCGCGCTGCTGTTGCGGCGGGGCGACGGATTCTATCTCGAGCAGGCCATTGGCGTGGCTCCGGACGGGACGCTGGCGCTGCCGGCTAAGGCGTCCTCGGTACGCTTCCTGATGAATTCGAACGAGCCGGCGCGGCTGTACCGGAGCGATCCCGATGCATGGTATCTGATGGCGGGCAGCGCCGAGCGGCATGCACTCGACCAGCTGCACGCGGAGCTGCTGGTGCCGCTGCCGGGCCGCAACCGGCTGATGGGCATCATGACGCTGGGGCCGAAGCGGTCGGAGGCGGCGTGGTCGCGCACCGATCTGCAGGTGCTGCAGACGGTGGCGCGACAGACGGGGCTGGCTCTGGAGGTGAGCGAGCTGGCGCACTCTCTGGCGGCCGAAGCGGCGCAGCGGGAGCGCGTCAATCGCGAGATCGAGATTGCGCGCGAGGTGCAGGAGCGGCTCTTTCCGCAGGAGATGCCGAGCCTCACGGGAGGATCGGTGGCCGGGCACTGCCGTCCGGCCCAGGGCGTGGGCGGCGACTACTACGACGTGCTCACGCTCGAAGATGGGCGGCTGGGGCTGGCGATCGGCGACGTATCCGGCAAGGGGATCTCGGCGGCGCTGCTGATGGCCAGCCTGCGGGCTTCGCTGCGCGGGGTCGCGCTGGACAATCCGCGAGACTTCGCCAACCTGATGCACAAGGTGAACCGGCTGGTGTTTGAGGCGTCGGCCTCGAACCGGTACGCGACCTTCTTCTTTGCCGCCTACGATCCGAAGACGCGGCGGCTGGACTGCGTCAATGCAGGGCATAACCCTCCGGTGCTGCTGCGCGGCGACACGGTGATCCGGCTGGAAGCGGACGGGCCGGTGGTGGGGCTGCTGCCGTTCGCGCCTTATACCGAGCAGTCGCTGGTGCTCGAGCCGGGTGACCTGCTGATCCTCTACACCGACGGCATTAGCGAGGCGATGACCCACGACGATGAGGAGTGGGGCGAGGAGCGGATGATCGCCTGCGCCAGCAAGTTCAAGGACCAGTCCGCCGACGAGGTGCTGCGATGCCTCTTCCGGGATGCGGATGCGTTCACGGCCGGGGCTCCGCAGCATGACGACATGACGCTGCTGGTGCTGCGGCTGGATCCGGTGCCGGTGCGGAACGCCGAGCGCGAGGATGAGGCGCTGACGGCGGAAGCCTAAACCAGGCCGGTCCTTGACGGCCGGGCGTAAAATGAACTTGCCGCCGGAAGGTTGCATCCCTCCCGGCGGGTTGTGCTACCGCAGTAGCAACAGAAGCGCCAGGGCTACGAGAGCTATTACCAGTCGCCAGTCAACGGCGACGGTGATGAGCACTCGCATCCAGGATGATTTCTCATCCATGGGCCTCACCTCCCTGCATGGGACGGCCCGCAGGTCGTTGCGCGGCCTGCGAGCCGTTGGCCCGATCTTCCGAGCCAATCTGCGCGACCGCTTTGCACTCTGCAAGGAGGTGTGTTCAGACTAGTGTGGCCGGACGCGTCCGGCCACATTACGTTCGTACAGCTTTACAGCTTCGCGAAGAAGGCCTTCATCCGGTCTACGCCTTCTTCCACGTCGGCGTGGGAGGTGGCGTAGGAGAGGCGGATGTGCTGATCGGTGCCGAAGGCTTCGCCAGGCACGGTGACGACGTGGGCTTCGTGGAGCAGGCGCTTCGACAGCTCCATGGCGGAAGGCACGCCGGACTTGCCGAGGTAGGCCGAGACGTTCGGGTACACGTAGAAGGCACCTTCGGGTTTGGTGCAGGTGATGCCGGGGATCTCGGCGAGGCGGCCGAGGATCTTGTCGCGCAGCCTGAGATAGTCGGCGCGCATCTCGGAGACGCAGTCCTGGGAGCCGCGCAGGGCGGCGATGCCGGCCTTCTGCACGAAGGAGGCAGTGTTGGAGGTGGACTGGCTCTGCAGCTTGGTCATGGCCGCGATCACCGGCTTCGGAGCGAGCGCGTAGCCGGCGCGCCAGCCGGTCATGGCGTAGGTCTTGGAGAGCGAGCCGAGGACGACGAGGTGCTCCTTCGCATCGGTGAAGGAGCCGCCGCTGACCAGCGCTCCCGTGTACTGCAGGTAGACGTAGCACTCGTCGAGGAGCAGCCAGATGCCGCGCTCATGGGCGAGGCGGACGATGCGCTCGAGGTCGGCGGGCGAGACGACCGCTCCGGAGGGGTTCGAGGGCGAGTTGAGGATAATGGCTTTCGTCTTCGGCGTGATGGCGGCTTCGATGGCGTCAGCCGTGACGCGGAAATTCTCGGCCTCCTCGGTCTGGAGGTAGACGACCTTGCCGCCCGCGTACTGCACGATGTCCTTGAAGGAGACCCAGTAGGGGACGGGCAGGATGACCTCGTCGCCGTGATCGACCAGGATCTGGATGGCGTTGAAGAGGGCCAGCTTGCCGCCGGTGGTGAAGATGGCTTCGTCGGGCGTGTAGCTGGAGCCGAAGTCGGCGGCGTGGCGCTCGACGATGGCCTGGCGCAGCTCGGGCACGCCGGAGACGACGGTGTAGCGGGTGAAGTTGGACTGGATGGCGGCGATGGCCGCGTCTTTGATGTGCTGGGGCGTGGCGAAGTGGGGCTCGCCCGCGCCGAAGTCCACCAGCTTCGCACCCTGGGCGCGCAGTTTGGCGGCTTCTGCGGTCACAGCCATGGTGGCGGAGATTTCAATCCGCCCGATACGGTCGGAGAAGAGTGCGGTTGCTGTGGTGGTCATGCAGCTATTTTTCCAGATTTCGCGATGATTCGGGGGAAGAATTGATGACACCTGCGCCGCCCCGTTCCTCCGCGGCCGGTCTTCGTTAAGCGGCAGAGCGTGCTTTGATCTTGCTCAGAGGTGCGCTGGCGGCCGCAATCCGCAAGTCGTAATCCGCCTGCAGGTTCAGCCAGAACTGCGGAGTCATGTCGAAGTATTTCCCCAGGCGGAGGGCAACGTCGGCGCTGATGGCCCGCTGGCCGCGAACGACCTGGTAGATGCCGGGAAAGTGTAGCGCCTTAGCGAGCTGATAGGCGGTG
>DATGJK010000368.1:0-28254 GCA_035295245.1 Acidobacteriaceae bacterium | reverse complement strand
GGAGGAGATTGCGTCGGTCTTCGAGACACTCAAGGGCCGGGCGGAAGCGCTTTATGTAAGTGCTGCCCCACTCGTGACTACCAACCAGATTCGAATCAACACCCTGGCGCTATCTGGGAGACTACCGACCGTGCACGGTGTACGGGAGTATGTCGAATCGGGAGGACTGATGTCCTATGGACCGAACTTCCCGGACCTGTTTAGGCGCGCCGCCGACTATGTCGACAAGATTCTACGCGGCGCTAAACCAGCCGACATCCCGGTCGAGCAGCCTACCAAGTTCGACTTCATCATCAACCTCAAGACGGCAAATGCGCTTTGCCTGACCGTGCCTGCAACGCTGCTCGCCCGCGCCGACGAGGTGATCGAATAGATCGGCTCGGGTCCGCTTTTAAGCCCCAACGGACCAACGCCAATGCCCGCTGTGCTTCTGTTCTTGGGCGGTAAACGGAAACGTTCTCGATGGTCAATTTTAGTCGCAATTGATCCGAAATTGATCTGTTTATTTATTTCCCCAGGCCTGATCGAGAAGTTTGTCGATCAAAAGCGTGTCTGGGTCCTTAAGATGATCGACGAGAGCCGCACGATGCTTGCTAAGTTGCGTTTCCGATAAAAAGCCGAAATCAACGACCTTGTCGTGCATCACATCGAGCAATGAAAGCAGGTGGGTACGCCGGTATTCGCCGGGGCTTGCGGTGCCAACGTGGATTTTGACCCGTATGTTCTTAATGCCAGCTTTGCGAAGGTAACAGGCAAGCTCCCGGCCAACGAAGGCGTTTCCACCATTTGCGTGAAATGCCGTGTGAAATGCGTCAAGAAGGATAGTCCAGGAGGGGTGCAGGGGCACGCAGATGTAGGAGATATCGTCAACATCCGCCGCACGAGGGCTTCGTCTCAAGCGCTAAACACTTCTTTAGTTCGACGGCATGGAGCTCGCAGAATGATTCCATCACATTCGGTGAGGTAGTCGGCGGATCGAACTATCACCGTTTGAACGTAGATTACGAAAGTTGTTTGATGAGGCTGATCAAAGGTGCCGCCTGTATCGCATGGGACTGATCCTCACGGCGGCTCCGGCCGCGGCAGGATTAGTCACTCCGCAGCGGATCCATCCCGCATCGTAGATTCGGGCAAGTCCAATTCGCGGCGATACGCGGCGACGAAGTCGCGGGAGCGATTATGGGCAGCGCAATCGCCGGCATCATCGGGGGCGGCGATGGCCGGGGGCCTGCAGCAGCGAAATAGCTGCCAACGAAGTCGCTGCGCTTCCCGTAACCGGAGATTGCGGATAGTGGCCAATCTGCACGTTGGGCCTGACAATTACCTGACATAGATCAACAGGCTCCTGACCACTACGAGCGAATATAAGCTCACCGCTGATGCGTTTCGGAGGTTCAACTCGACACTGGATCCTCAAGGCGAAGCGATGGACCCATTTAGATCGGCTGCCGCTGTGAAAACATCAATCACAAATTCATACAAAGTGCGTCTCCGTTCGTCCCAGTGGCGAAGGCTGGCTCGAACGATAGCTGCCCTGGTGCTAATCGGCCTGCCCTCAATCGTGATGGCCGAGGACGCGGTAAAATTGAGCCCCGAACAGGCGACGAATCTCGGAGTTCGTGTTGTCCATCCGGTCGCGAGCCCAACGGACAAGACGCTGCCTTATCCCGCCCAGATCGTCATCCCCACACCGCAATTGTGGGTCGTGAGCAGCCCCGTAGCCGGCATGGTGACTGGTCTTTCTGTCGCTCGAGGGGACCGCATCATCGCCGGCCAGCCCCTCCTTGTCATGGAAAGCTCCGCTTTCGTTTCCCAGCAACGCGACTACCTGCAGGCCGTCCAGCAGGAAGTTTTGGCCACGCGCGAATTCAACCGGAATTCCCGGCTCATCGAATCGAACGCCGTCGCGCAACGGGTGCTTGAGGCGAGCCAGACCGAAGCTCGCCAAGCCAGCATCGTCGTTGCCGAGCGGCGACAGATGCTGCGGCTCAGCGGCCTTTCGGACGAAGCAATTTCGAAGCTGACCAGCGAGGCCGCCATCAACGCGGCCCTTTCCGTCGTCGCTCCGCGTACTGCGACCGTCGTCGACATCTTGGTTTCTCCCGGCCAGCGGGTGGAGCAAACAGCACCGCTCGTCAAGCTTGCGCAGCTGTCTCCGCTATGGGTCGAAATCGCAGTTTCAGCATCGAACATCCGCGCCATCCGACCGGGTGCCAAGGTGGAGGTCGAGGGCTACGCAACGCCGGGGCAAGTGGTCCTGGTTTCGGAAACCGCCGATGCTGCGACTCAAACGATTCTGGTCCGCGCGGAGGTTGCGAACACAGGCGGACTGCGGCCCGGACAGACAGCTCAAGCGCGCATCGGCTTTGCTTCCTCGGCCGGAAGCGCCTGGGAGCTGCCCTATAGCGCGCTGTTCCGGCGCGGCGAGCAGGCGGCGGTGTTCGTGGCGACACCAGAGGGCTTCCGCCTTGTCCCGGTCATGCTGCTTGAGGAGGACCAGGACCACGTGGTGGTGTCAGGCCCAATCACGGAAAAGGATGAAGTCGCGAGCGGCGGTATATCCGCGCTGAGGGGAATCCTGCTCAAGCTCGGAGCGGGTTAATGCTCGAGCGGCTTGTCGCATTTGCGCTTTCGCAGCGGCTGTTCGTCTTACTCGGCGTGCTCTTGCTGGTTGGCGCTGGCGTGGTGATGCTGCCGAGCCTACCGATCGACGCCTTTCCGGACGTCTCGCCAATCCAGGTCAAAGTCATCATGAAGGCGCCGGGTCTCACGCCCGAAGAGGTCGAGCAGCGGATCACCGTCCCGATCGAGCTTGAACTACTTGGACTGCCCAATAAGAAGATCCTTCGCTCCACCACCAAATATGCGCTCGCGGACATCACCGTCGATTTTGAGGATGGCACGGACATCTACTGGGCGCGCAACCAGGTGACCGAGCGCCTGTCCAACGTCGCGCGCGATCTCCCCGACGGCGTGAGCGGCGGGCTGGCACCGATCACGAGCCCGCTCGGCGAAATGTTCATGTTCACGATCGACAGTTCTGATCTGTCGCTCGCGGAGCGGCGCAGTCTGCTCGACTGGGTAATCCGCCCGGCGCTGCGGACTGTACCTGGGGTCGCCGACGTAAACGCATTGGGCGGATACGTCCGCGCTTTCGAAATCGTGCCGCTCAGCGATGCGCTTGCCGCCCGCGGCATTTCCTACGACCTATTTCGACGAGCCATCGACGCTAACAGCCGCAACGATGGCGCAGGTCGCGTCAATCAGGGCGAGGACAGCGCTCTCGTCCGGATCGAAGGCAGCATCCAGACTATCGAGGACATCAGGCAGATCGTCGTAGACACCAGGGACGGTATTCCGATCCGGGTGAGGGACGTTGCCAGGGTCCAGATAGGATCATTGACGCGCTATGGAGCGGTCACCACCGACGGCCACGGCGAGACGGTCGAAGGACTTGTGCTTGGTCTGCGGGGCGCCAATGCCCGCCAGGTCGTCAGCGATGTTCGCGCCCGCCTTGACGAGCTCAAGGCGTGGCTGCCGAAGAGCGTCGCGATCAACGTGTTTTATGACCGCAGCCGGCTGGTCGACCGCGCCGTCGGAACTGTTGTCCGCGCACTCGGTGAGGCAACCGTTCTGGTAGTTGTGCTGCTGCTGCTGTTCCTCGGCAACTGGCGGGCCTCGCTGGTGATCGCGTTGAGCCTGCCGCTTGCGATCCTGATTGCCTTGATCGTGATGCGTTTCGTCGGAATGTCAGCAAACCTGATGAGCCTAGGCGGCCTTGCCATCGCGATCGGCATGCTGATCGACGCGCTGGTGGTCGTCGTAGAGAATGTTGTGGGAAATCTGAGCAAGCAACCGACAGGCAAGGCAGCGCCGCTCGTCCACATCATCTTTCGCTCAGTCTGCGAGGTGCTTCAGCCGGTCGCATCGGGCGTGCTAATCATCATGATCGTGTTCGTGCCGCTGCTGACCCTGGAGGGACTTGAGGGAAAATTGTTCATCCCTGTGGCGCTCGCGATCATATTCGCGCTGGCCGGCTCGCTGCTGTTGGCGCTCACGGTCATTCCAGTCGCAACCTCGTTTCTCCTCAAGACGGCATCGCACGACGAGCCGTGGCTCATCCGCACCGCTTCCCGCTTGTACGTCCCGGCGCTCAATTGGGCCCTGAAGAACGAACGCAAGGTGATCATCGCAGCGGTCGTCGCCCTCATTGGCGCGGGCTACGCCTACACCCAGCTCGGCAAGACGTTCATGCCGACCATGGACGAAGGCGACACCATTGTCAGCGTCGAGGCCCTACCGTCCATTAATCTCGACGAGATGCTCGCGATCAATGCGAGGCTTCAGTCCGCCATTCTTGCGAAGGTGCCCGATGTGAGGGGCATCGTGGCCAGGACCGGATCAGACGAGCTTGGACTGGATCCAATGGGACCCAACCAGACCGACACATTCCTCGTCTTGAAACCTGCGGAGGAGCGCAAGGCAGCCGATCAATCTGCGCTGATCGAGGAGTTGCGGCGCGTGCTGGCCGATTTTCCCGGCCTGTCGTTGAGCTTCACGCAACCCATCGACATGCGTGTGCAGGAGATGATCAGCGGCGTACGAGGCGACGTTGCCGTGAAGATTTTCGGCAGCGATATCAGCAAGCTCAGCGAGGTTGCGAGCAAGCTGTCCGCCGTTCTATCGCGCATCGACGGCGCCGAGGACGTCTACAGTACACTCAACGAGGGCGTGCAATATTACACGGTTGTCGTAAACCGCATGGAGGCGGGACGTCTCGGTCTGACCGTCGACTCGATTTCCAACTCGCTGCGTACCCAGATCGAGGGCCGCACGATCGGCACCGTGCTGGAAGAAGGACGCCGCACCCCGATCCTGGTTCGCGGCAGCGAGGCGACGCGGGAGGCGCCGACCTTGCTTGCGAGTCTGCCGTTGACGCTCGCCAACGGCCAGCACGTTGCTCTTTCGCAGGTCGCCCGCATTCATCGGGTAGACGGTCCCGTCCAGGTCAACCGCGAGAACGGATATCGGATGAGCGTGGTGCGGGCCAATGTGCGTGGCCGCGATATGGTTGGCTTCGTCGATGTAGCGCGGCAGAAGGTAGCGGCAGAGTTGCCATTGCCCGAGGGCTACCGGCTCACCTGGGGCGGGCAGTTCGAAAATCAGCAACGCGCGGCCGCACGTCTCTCAATCGTGGTGCCGGTGGCGATTGGTCTCATCTTTGTCCTGCTATTCACAACCTTCGGCTCCATCCGTCAGGCGCTTCTGGTACTCATTAACATCCCGTTCGCCGCCATTGGCGGTGTCTTCGCTCTGGTTCTCGCTGGCGAGTATCTCTCAGTTCCGGCGTCCGTCGGCTTCATCGCGCTGCTCGGCATCGCCGTGCTCAATGGCGTCGTCCTGGTCTCCTACTTCAATCAGCTCCGCGCGCTCGGCTTCCCGGAAGAACGCATCGTCACGGAGGGTGCCAAGCGAAGGCTTCGGCCCGTCTTGATGACCGCCAGCATCACCGCGCTCGGCCTCATT
Source organism: Acidobacteriaceae bacterium (assembly GCA_035295245.1). Lineage (GTDB taxonomy): Bacteria > Acidobacteriota > Terriglobia > Terriglobales > Acidobacteriaceae > Palsa-343. Next base: position 22,728 of record DATGJK010000368.1, on the reverse strand, counting down.
CCCTTGCTGTTTGCCACAGGGCCGGGATCGGAAATTCAGCGCCCGCTCGCCGTCGTAGTGATCGGCGGTCTCGTCTCGTCTACTGCCTTGACGCTGATCCTGCTGCCGATCCTCTATCGGCGGTTTGGCGGCGTTGCCAAGGAGGCAAAATGAGTGCCCAACTCGTCTGCCTCACCCTGATCGCTGCGCGATCGCTCCGTCAGGAGCTGTTCGACTATCTCAGCGAGCGGAGTGACCTCACATCCGGCTTTACGGCCTCCGATATCGCTGGACACGGTCCCGGTGTGCGACTGCACACGCCTTCCGAGCAGGTCAAGGGTCATGCCGATGAGTTGATGATCCGAATCATTCTTCAGGTACAGGATGCAGGTCAGTTACTTGAACGCCTGAAGACGGCATTCGCAGGCTCAAAAATAGTCTATTGGATCATGCCGGTGTCGGAATTCGGCGTGATCGATTCCCTAGCAGATGGCCCCGAGGCTATAGTCGCGGAAAAGGACAAACTCTGAGTCTCTGCGTTGTATTCCGCTGTTACCTTGGGCGCGGCACGCTGCAGCTCGCATGGCAAGTTCGCAATGATCGAGAACGCGTTTGAATTCTAGCTCGTCCCGTGGCGGCCTGTCATCGATGAGCGCTCTCTGGCTGCGAAAACGGAATTCGCCCTTCGCGAGAGACGCATCATCTAATCAGTCAATATGTCTCCCACTACCAATACTAAGTCACAGCGAAAATCGTCTGTGGTCTTACCCGCTGCATCCTCGATCCGATGATAGCAGGCGTTGTTTCCGAATGGCCTATTTTCAAATTTTCCATTTTTATCCTGCACGACTTCGGAGCGAACCTTTCTGCCGAGAAAGTTGAACAGGACCTTTGCTTTACCTGTGTTGCAAGAGAGGATGAGGACCTCACCATTATCCTCGATCGAGTTTGTTGTCGTTGCTTCCTTGATGCAGTCGATCATTCCCACAAAGGTAATCTCTTTCTGACTGATTTGGGCGTGGCTTGTTGTTATGAGAAGAATAGAGCAGGCCACTAAGATCAGTATTCTCATTTGATATCCTGGAGATTCGGGGGTTAGGTTCGATACGTCTCGCGAAACCCACAGCTGCTGGTTCAGATCGGCTTGATGTTATTCAAGACCAGAACGGCTGCGGCTCCGCCGAGATCTGATTTTTGGATGTGGATCTGGCCGCCGTAGAGAGAGGCAAGATCGCGGGCAATGGCGAGACCCAAGCCGGAACCTGGTTTGCTCTCGTCCATTCGTGTGCCTACTTCAAATATTGTCTCGCGCTGCTCCGGTGGAACGCCCGGTCCATCGTCTTCCACCGTAACCTGAACCACCTCACCGAGATCCACCGAAGAAATGAGAACGCGCGCTTGCGCCCACTTGGCGGCGTTGTCTATGAGATTACCAAGTATTTCGGTCAGGTCGTTTGGATCGCAGGCGACGACGAGATCGCTCGGGCCCTTCAGTTCAAAGTCCTTGCCAAGGCCGTTGGGCAACCTGGAATAGGCCGAGACGATGTTTTTAATGACGCTCATGAGCGATGATGATGCTCCCGCATTTACTAACGCGGACGCGCGCGCCCTTGCTGTCTGGTAGTCAATAAGAAGGTTAATTTGCGAGCACTGCTCGAGAAGCAGCCGTGCCATCTCAGGGTGGCCGCGTTGCTCGAGCTCTCTGCCCTCGCTGATAAGAACGGCGATAGGCATCTTGAGCGCGTGTGCAAAATTGCCGGCGAGTGTGCGGGCGCGCTCAACCATCTTGAAATTAGCATTGATCATTCCGTTCAGCTCTTTCGAAAGCGGCTGGATTTCGGAGGGCAGATTATCGGACAGTTGCTTGAGATGGCCGGACCTTACTGCCGCGAGCTCGTGGCGTATCCGCGAAAGGGGCTTCAGGCCGAATACGATCTGCGCGTATGCCGCTCCGATCAGGCCAAAGGCAATCATGGCCAGGGACATGGCAAGCGGCATCTGCACCTTTCTCATCTCCTCGTCTATCAGGCGCTCATCAACACCGACACTGACGGTCAGGGCTTCGTTGAGGTGACCAGGACGGAATAGTCGCCGGATCAGCCGCATTGGGCCGGTAGGACCATTGACGCTGATTGGTGCGCCATCATCGCTAGTCGGTCCATTTGGTAGAAGGAGCGCGTCTTCGAGCGATGGAGAGCGGAGCGATGCGCCATTTTGCAACTCCACTTGCCAATAAAGCCCAGAACGCGCTGGCAAAAATCGAGGATCACTGACTACCGTGTGGACGATAGGCTTCGAATTTGGATCGATCTTGACCAGATTCGCCAACTCTGAAGCGTGATCGAGCAAATCATGATCGAACTGGGCAGCGACCACGTCGCGAAAAATTCCGGACAGTACGAAGCCGCTGATTGCCAATCCGGCAGCAATCCACGTGGCTGCCCCAATCACGAGGCGAGCGCGGAAGCTTCGCCAAGGCATCAAACTATCCAATGCGGTATCCCATGCCCCGAATGGTGCGGATTGTTTCGCGACCAAGCTTCCTCCGCAGTCGCGCCACGTAGACTTCTATCGTGTTCGAATCGCGAAGGTCATTGACCGCATAGATATGGTCCAGTAGCTCGTCTTGAGAGACGATGCGACCCAGGCGGTGCATCATGTATTCGAGTATCCGAAACTCAAGGGCTGTAAGCTCCACAGGTTGGCCTGATCGCTTTACGCAGCCGGCGGTCGCATCTATTTCGATATCGCCGTGTCGTATGGTGGGATCCGGCTTTCCAGACGCGCGGCGTAGGAGCGATCTGAGCCGAGCCACAAGCTCTTCGCTGTGAATCGGCTTTTCAAGGTAGTCGTCGGCCCCTGCATTCAACCCGTTCACTCGTTCTACCCATCCGCAGCGACCGCTCAAGAGGAGCACCGGCAAAGTGCGCCCTGATGTTCGCCAGCGCTTAAGAACCTCGAGCCCCGAGAGGGCAGGCAAGCCAATATCGAGGACTGCCGCGTCATAGGCTTGGGTGTCGCCCAACACCCAACCCTTGTTTCCATCCTCGGCGTGATCCGTGACGAATCCAGCCGCCTTCAAATGGTCTTTGATGCGGTGCGCGAATATGGCTTCGTCTTCGACAATCAGGATACGAATTTTGTCACCTTGTCTGTCAATTGATCTTGTCGATGAAAAAATTAAACTGTTCGTTCGTAACCAAAACTCATTGAGCTAATCCAAGTGACTGGGCTGCCTCGACGATCCGGGCGCGCTCGGCTCCTTCCCCCGAGAACGCTAGAAGCGCGCTCTGATAGGATTTCCTTGCCAATTCGGCCTCTCCAAGCACCACCCGCGAACGCATGAGCTTGATCCAGCCCTCGACATCGCGAGGCGACTGTTCCAGACGGCTCGCCAAGGCATCCACCATCCCTCGGATCATCGCGGTCCGATCTTGGGGAGACATACTTTCCGCATTTCGAATATCTTCGGGACGTGGTCCTCGTTCAGCGGAAGGCGCTGCTGCAAGCCTGTCGGCGGCTTTCAGCGAATCCAGGACCCCGCCAGCGTTTCTCGGAGCGGATGGCAGGCTCGCGCTGTTGTCGCCAAGTTCCCTGCGCAGATCGGTGACGCGCTGTTTGATCTCGGAGAGCGATGGTTCACTCGGGTCGGCCTCTACGATCAATCCGTTCCAATCGGCAAGAGCCGCTGCCTTGTCACCCGCCTGTTCTTTTGCAAGTCCGACCAGGAAACGCGCCCGCACGTCTCTTGGATCGAGCTTCAACGCCTCCTGCAGATCTCTTAGCGCTTCGGAGGACACGCGTCCGTTCGCTGCACGAACCAGCGCCTCGCCACGTGCACTTCGATACTCGGCGGAGTTCGGGCGAAGTTCGATGGCCTTTGAATAGGCATCGGCCGCATCGGCAAAACGCTCCAGACTGAAATACGACCAGCCCAGAACCCGCCATCCCTCGGGATCCTGCGGCGAGCGCTGCAATCTTGTGAGCAATCGTTGAATCATATCTTCGACGGGCGGTAGCCCGGTTTGGGATTGGGTCTTGGCCTGCAATGTCGAAGGTTGAGATGGCGTCGCGGTTTGTGCGCCGACTGGTCGAATATCGGATGTCCCGGTCAAATTCTGGGCCACCGATGACGTAGACTCGCGTTGCGCCATGGCGACGGAGGGCAAGTCCGGACTGCCAATGGCCGCATACAGGCCTACGGAGCCGAAGACCACGATTGCGGTAACGGTGATAAGTGCGAATTTACGATCTTGCGGGCTCAGAGCCGCGTTCTGATCATCAGGAATCGAAGCTAGGAGTCGCCGTTTGATTTCGATGCTAGCATTCTTGGCCTGAGCATCATCGATAAGCCCCTGGGCGGCCTCGTTCTCGATTTCCTTGAGCTGATCGCGATGGACGGCGAGTGCTCCAGCGGCGGCCAAGCGTGACCGCTCCAGCTTCCGAACGAAAGGCGAGGACACGATTACAGCTGCTATGGCGATCATGATCGTCATCATAAACCAAAGTGTCATACCGACCTCCCGTCGCCGAGCAGCATCTCAAGCCGTTGCTCTTCGTTGTCGCTAAGCGGGGATGGTGCTTCCGGCGTGGCGGCATGCTTCGATCGGCCAAAATAACGTCTGAAGCCGATGCCCGCGATCAGGAGAATTAGGAAGGGTCCGATCCAGAGCGGAACCGTGTTCCAGTGAAGGGGCGGCTTGAGCAGAACGAAATTGCCGTAACGCGCGACAAGGAAGTCGGTTGCTTGCTGATCGCTGTCGCCCGCCGCGAGACGTTCGCGAAGCAGAACCCGCAAATCGTGCGCCAACGGCGCATTTGAATCGTCAATACTCTGATTTTGGCAGACGACACAACGCAGCTGCTGACTCAGGGCGCGGGCTCGCGATTCCAGGACAGGGTCTTTCAGCACTTCATCGGGCGTAACTGCATGGCAGGGAGCTAATACCAATCCCATCAGCAACGTGGCAGCCGTGACCTTGAGCCAAGGTTTCTTCTTTCCTCTCATTGCAAGCCCCGCAAGTCCTTCAACAAAGGCTCAAAATGCTCTTGCCAGACCTCTTGTGTGATAGGGCCCGGGTAGCGATAGCGAATGCGCCCGGTACGATCGATAACAAATGTCTCGGGAACGCCCGTTACGCCTAAATCGATGCCGACTCGTCCGGATTCATCGAGGCCGACGCGCGCATAGGGATTCTGGTTTTTTGCAAGCCATCGTTTGCTATCTGCCTGCCTGTCCTTCCAGTTCAAGCCGTAGATCGGAACGTCGCCTCTTGCCGCAAGCTGCATAAGCATTGGGTGTTCAACGCGACAACCCGGACACCAGGAAGCGAACACATTGAGGAGCGAGACGTTACCCTTTAGATCATGATGGCTGAAGCCGTTATCGTCTCCGGTAAGCGAAGTGAGCGCGAAATCAGGCGTCGGCTTGTCAATCAGCATCGACGGTATTTTATGTGGGTCATTTTGCAGGCCGATGGCGAGCAGCGCCGCTACGGCCAGGAAGGCAGCGAGTGGGATAAAGGACCGCGCGGGGAGCATGATTGCTGTCCTATTCGGCGGGAACGGCGAACAAGCCGGTGGCCGATCGTTGAGGTGCACCAACGCGCAGGCGTCGATCGAAAAGCGAGATAAAGCCGCCAAGGGACATTGTCAGCGCTCCAAGCCAGACCAGAGGCATGAACGGATGGTAGTAGAACCGCACCGCCCACGATCCTTTGCCGTCAGGATCACCCAGGGTGACGTAGAGGTTGGAAATCAAATTGGTCCTGATTCCGGCCGCTGTGGTCTGCTGCTGTCGCACGGGATAGAACCGTCGTTCACTATAAAGTTGAGCAAAGGGCTTACCTCGGCGAGCAATATCGAAGTAACCCCGTTCGGCTTCATAGTTCGGTCCCGCAATGTCGCCAACGGATCGCAGCCGAACGTCATAGCCGGAAAGCTGCAAGCTTTGTCCGGGCCGCAGCATTTCTATCTTCTCTGTTGCCCAGTTCGTCATACCAGTGATGCCGGCTATGGTGACTCCCATCCCAGCATGCGCAATGATGAGACCGTAAAATGCCAGCGGGGTGGTGCGAGCGAGCCAAAAGGATTTCGAAAGCGGCACAGAGCCAATTCGGGTACGATGCACAAGAATGGCGAATGAGCCGAAGACGAGCCATGCGGCGATCGCCATAAAGAAAGTTGCGAGCACATTGTGCCCCAGCGTGACCACCAAAGTGATAATCGCCGCAACAAGGCACGCATATGCAGCCGGCTTAAGGCGCCCCATCGCCGAACGAATGTCGTCGCGTTTCCACTTGAGGATTGGCCCGATCGGCATCGCCAGCAAGAGCGGGACCATGATCGGGACAAACGTCATGTTGTAGTAGGGTGGCCCAACAGAAATCTTGTCGTTACCCATCATGTCTACGAAGATCGGATAAAAGGTGCCGAGAAATACGGTCGCGGTCGCGGTCGTCAGCAGAATATTGTTGACCGTTAGTCCACCTTCACGGCTGATGATTGCGAACGGTGCACCGTTCCTCAGTCTTGGCGCGCGTATTGCAAAAAGCGTCAGAGCACCGCCGGTCGAAAGCAGGATCAAGGCGAGAATGAATGCGCCCCTCGAGGGATCTTGCGCGAACGAATGAACACTCGTTAGGACCCCCGAGCGTACGAGGAACGTTCCGATCAGGCTTAGCGAGAAAGTGAGAATGCCCAGCAGGATGGTCCAGCTTATGAGCGCGTGGCGACGTTCAACGACCAGCGCCGAGTGCAGGAGTGCGGTGCCGGCAAGCCAGGGCATGAACGAGGCGTTTTCGACAGGGTCCCAGAACCACCAGCCGCCCCACCCGAGCGTGTAGTACGCCCAGGCGCTGCCAAGCGTGATCCCAACCGTCAGAAAGCACCAGGCGGCGAGCACCCAGGGCCGCACCCACCGGGCCCAGGACGCATCTACTTTTCCCTCAATGAGCGCCGCGACGGAAAAGGAAAACGCCATCGAGAAGCCGACATAGCCGAGATAGAGAAAAGGCGGATGGATAGCTAGGCCGGGGTCCTGGAGGATCGGGTTAAGACCATTGCCGTCGGCTGGTGGGTTGATCAACCGCGTGAACGGATTAGACGTGATGACGATGAAGGTGAGAAAGCCCAGCCCGATCAAGCCGTGAACGCCGAGAACATTGGCTTGCAGCCGATCCGGCAAATTGTCTCCAAACAAGGCAACAGCAGCGCCGAACAGGGAGAGGATAAGGACCCAAAGCAACATGGATCCTTCATGGTTGCCCCAAACTCCGGACACCTTATAGAGCAGCGGCTTTAGCGTGTGCGAATTTGCAGCGACAACCTGAACGGAGAAATCAGAGGTTACGAACGCATAAGTCAGGCAGCCAAATGCGACTGCAATGAAAACGAATTGCCCGATCGCGGCCTGCCGGACGAAAGCTGCGGCTGCCGGTCCGCCACGTCGCATCAGAGCAAGAGGTACGATCGATTGAACGAGCGAAATAAATAAAGCGATAATGATCGCGAATAAACCGGCTTCTGCCGCCATGCTCTGGTCCCCCCGACCGTAGCAACGCTGCCTTATGAAAAAAGAAAGCTTTGATTCTCAAAAATGCAGTTTCAATAAGAAACAAATTGAGGCGTAAGTGTTGCCATATTGGGTCATTCCACGGGTTCTGTTAGGATTGTGTTGGACGACAAAGCCAATAACTGGTGCCAAAGGAATTGATTCGCCGGGCGAACTTTGCGTCGCCGAATCCTCGATGAAGCAATTTCGTCTTGGTAGAAGGGCGTGCTGATTCGGGCAATCACTCCAACAATTTGCTAACGGCTTGGTGACCCGCAAGGGCAGCAACATCGGCGGCGGTCTCTCGGCGCTTGTTCTTGAGCCGCCGATCGGCACCGCCTTCTATCAGGGCCTGGACGGTTTCGGTGTGCCCTTCTTGGGCTGCCATCATGAGCGGGCTGAAACCAAGGCCATTTCGGATGTTCGGATCGGCACGCCTTTGCAGCAAGGCGCGCACGACTTCCGTCAGGCCAGTCTTCGCGGCGAGAATCATCGGGGTGTTTCCGCTCCTGCTAGGAGATTTCGGATCGGCGCCGTGTTCAAGCAAAAACAGGGAAGCTGCGGCATCAGCATTCTCGAGTGCTCGCAAGAATGGCGTGACACCCATAGTATCAGCAAGGCGCAGATCGGCCCCGGCCTCCAGGAGAGCCTCCAAGGCTGGCAAGTTGCCGCGGTCCGCTGCGTGCCAGAGAGCCGTTCGCCCATGCCGGTCCACAGCATTGATCGTTGTGCGATCGGCTGCGAGAGAGGCAACGAGACCTTTCGGACAAGAATTGGCTGCTATCATAAGGAGAGTTTGGCCATCGTCACCTACTGGCAGCAAAGCGCCATTTTTCTTCAGGAGGGGTTCTACTGCGTCGCCGTCACAGCCGCTCACGGCAATCGAGATGGCGGTCGCGCCGGCTGCCGAGCTGGCCGATGCATCGGCTCCGCTTGCGAGCAGCGTTTTGACGATGTCCGCCCGCCCTTTGCGTGCTGCAAGCATGAGCGCAGATTCACCAGCCGAATTGCGGAGGTTCGGATCGGCTCCTGCCGAGATGAGATACTCAATGAGCTGTGATCGTCCGTTCGCGGCGGCTATCATCAACGCGGTGCTACCGTCTTCGCTGCGGGCGTTTACATCGGCGCCAGCCTTGATCAACTGACTCAATGCATCAATCTGATCCCTCAGAGCCGCATCGATAACGCCGGATTGGCCGTTGCGCGAAGCCATCTCGGGCTTGGCGCTAAGCAGCGTGTTAGTCACAATCCGGCTCTCTGCCGGTTGCACAGCGGAGTCGGCTTGTGTCAGCGGAGCGCTGGGGGGGCGTGCCTGAATCTCCGCCAGCAATTGAGTGGCAGCGCGATAGCCTGCGGCCGCCGCCTTTCTAAGCCAAGCTTCCGCTTTCACCGGATCGAAGGTCGCACCGCGTGCTGACAAATACATCGTCGCCAGTACATACTGCGACCGCGTGTGGCCCCTCTCGGCGCTTGCTTTCATCCATTTAAAAGCCAAACTTTGATCCGGTTTGATCCCAAGGCCCGAGCGGTACATCGATCCCAGTCGGTATTGCGCCTCGATGTCTCCGGCCAGGGCCGCGTGCTCAAGCAGCCTGAAGGCATCCTGATATCGGCCCAAACGAATGGCGGCATCTGCTGCCCGATTCGCCTCACTCTTGGCTCGCTGGTTTGTCTCGGGCGCCTCTTCGTCGGCAGTCGATGATTTTGGGGTCTGGCCGGGGGGGTGAGAGGTTTGCCGTGTTGCGGCAAACGCAGAGTCTAAAAAAACAAATTTTAGCGCAAACAGGGCAACTGTGAGGAGTCCGTTGCTAGGTTGTGCCATATTTTGTCTCGACCTTTACCCCGATGCTCTCAAGGAACGCCGTCGGCAAGATCCCGCCTGCGCAAACGATCATTGCGTCGTTGTCGATAGCATACGACTTGCCACCGTACTCGATTTCGACTTCTTCTATACCGATTCGCCGGACGGTGGATTGGAGGACGACATTTAATCGACCCGATTTTTGAGCCTCAGCGACGCGGTCGCGGTTTTTTGCCTTCGCACGGTTGAAGGACTCGCTTCGATGAGAAAGCGTGACTACGGTATCTGGTTGCTCTGAGACCGCGCAGGCCGCCTCAAGCGCCGCATCCCCGCCGCCAACGACCAACACGTGTTGCCCCCGATATTGTTCAGGGTCGATCAGGCGATAAACGACCTTGGATTGATCCTCGCCGGGAACGTCGAGGAGTCGCGGCGTGCCGCGACGTCCGATCGTCAATAGCACAGTACGCGTCTTGTAGGTCGCGCGTGTCGATTTGACTTCAAATCCCTCGGCGATCGGCTTGATCGCTTCAACACGCTCGCCGGTGTTGACCTTGAGTCCAACCTTCGTCGCAATATTCTGGAAAAATCCAATCAACTCCTCTTTGCTCAATTCTTTGAAATTGAATTTTCCGGCGATCGGAAGCGTGAAAGGTGCTGTCATCACCAGTTTGCCACGCGGAAAATGCGCGACCGTGCCGCCAAGCGTATCTTGCTCCAGAGTCACGAACCGAAGCTTGTGCTGTATGGCTGCAAGGCTCGCTGAAAGGCCTGCCGGTCCGCAGCCGACAATCAGCAAATCAAGCACGTTAGGTTTGCCGAGCCCCTTCGTTTTCCTGATTGAATCGATGGCCTGCCGGCCTTGCTCGATCGCATTACGAACAAGACCCATACCGCCGAGTTCGCCGGCAATATAGATTCCCGGAACGTTGGTTTGGAAGGTTGGATCGACATTGGGAATATCGACGCCGCGTTTCTCGGTACCGAAGACAAGCGTGATCGCGTTTGCTGGACATACTTCCTTGCAGGCTCCATGCCCAATGCAGTGGGAGGGTTCGACGAGTTGGGCCTTTCCGTCGATAAGCCCGAGAATATCGCCCTCCGGACAGGCGTTGATGCAGGACCGGCAGCCGATGCACTTCGCCGGATCGATGACGGGGTGAAGCGATGCCGGTTCGGTCAATCCTGCTTCTTTGGCCTCGATGAGCTTGGTGACGCTCCGCGATTCTAGCCGTTTCCGTGTGGCTAAGTAGAACGCCCAGAAGCCCAGCATGGGGACCGCGTAGGCGAACAAGGTGTCAATTGCCATGGGTCATTCTCTGTACTCAACTCAACACGGCACATTGAGGCCGCCAATCCCGTCGAGCAGAACGGCGTGAAACAAAATTCCCAGTTCGACGCGCTCAGCCGGTGGACCTTAGAGCAACTTCTCTTGTCGAATCATGTACCGGTATTGAAAACCGATGCTCTACTCATTCGTGGAGATTTGGGTACTACACGATAATGTTTCGTTAACCGGCGGCGTTGGCGAAATTAAGGACCAAACACGGCCAGCTTTTGCCCGACTTATTGGCCACTGAACTGGATCATTAAAGACGACGCTTTCATCTGGCGTTCAGGATGAGCGCAAGAATTGCCGGTAGGTTAGGAAGATACGACTCGTTGCAACAACGATCAGGCCACACGCAGAAGTCTCTGATGGCGAGCGGAGCGCAAGTCGCACATTACATTTCGAGCCCGATTTCCCGGATTTTTCCGGTAATTGTGGCTGCTGCTGTTGCGGCTGCAATTGTCATCGGATGGCTTGAGCGGGACGAGGAGTATCTAACCCCGGATTCCGGCCTGGGTTATTGGCTTGGAATTTACGGCAGCGCCGCGATGCTGCTTTTGCTGTTCTATTCGCTTCGCAAGCGCGCCAAGGCGGCCCGATCCTTGGGCTCTGTGCGGTTCTGGTTTCGGACGCACATGCTGCTGGGTATATTGGGTCCCTTGCTGATCTTGTTTCATGCCAATTTCAAACTCGGGCCGCTCAACAGCAACGTCGCGTTGTTTTCGATGCTGATCGTGGCCGTGAGCGGTGTCGTCGGAAAATACCTTTACGGCAAGATTCACATGGGGATGTATGGGCAGAAGGCCGAAGCAAAACAATTGCTTGCTGAAGCAGAAGAGCTGAGCAAACACATTGGGAGCGACTTGCAGGCGGCCGCCTTCGTTTCGCAGGAATTGAAAGCGTTCAGTGAATCCATCAAGAACAAGGCTCCTGCGACTGCGCTCGCAAGTCTTTGGGCGGGAGCAATCATCGCAATCCGGACGCGAACGCTCAGGGCGCAAGTCGTCTCCGAAGCTCGGCGGTTGATTCGCATTGAGGCACGATCTCTCGGATGGTCTTGGCGGCAGCAGCGCCAGGCGCAAAGGAAGGTCGCCGATGTGGTAACTCTCTATTGCACGGCAGTGCGAAAGGCCGCTGAATTGACCTTCTTTGAACGGCTTTTTTCGCTGTGGCACGTGCTTCACCTGCCACTTTTCTTCCTGATGCTGCTCGCCGCGTGCGTCCACGTGTGGGCAGCCCATCACTATTGAGGGAAGTGAAATTGAAGGGCCGGCTGCCCGTAATCCTCGTATTAGCGAGCGCCTGCTTGCTGACAGCCCGTATGAGTGTGAACGCGCAGAACCTGCTTGAGCGGATGGTGATGCCCGGCCCATTGATCGAGGGCCACGCCAAGCTGGAAGGGGAATGTTCGAAATGTCACAAGCCCTTCTCACGTAACACTCAGACCAAGCTTTGCCTCGACTGCCACAAGGACGTTGCAAGTGATCGTGCGCTACACTCGGGTCTTCACGGCCGGACGCGAGAAGCGCTAACGCAGGATTGCAGGAAATGCCATAGCGAACACAAAGGGCGTGAAGCCGATATCAATCAGATGGATCGTGAAACATTCAACCACGATTCCACCAACTACAAGCTCGTGGGTGCCCATAGGAACGCCTCCTGTGAGGGCTGCCACGCCGCTAAGGTCAAATTTCGCAAAGCACCAACCGGCTGCATCGAATGCCACCGCAAAGTCGAGCCGCATCGCGGCCGGCTCGGCGAGCGTTGCGATGGCTGCCATACGATCGTGAAGTGGGGTCAGACGAAGCCGTTCGATCACGGCAAAACGCGATTTCCACTCGTTGGAGCTCACAAAGACGTCGCGTGCGCCACATGCCACACGGGCGAACTTTACAAGGATCTACCTAGTTCGTGCATATCCTGTCACCGCTTGCAGGACGTTCATGCGGACAGGTACGGCACGAAATGCGATTCCTGCCACGACCAAATCAAATGGAAGCCAGCGCACTTCGACCACGACAAGACTAAATATCCGCTACATGGTGCCCATGCGAAGGTGAAATGTGACATATGCCATGCCGGCGATCTTTATCGGGACAAGCTTGGGAGTTCATGCAGCTCCTGTCACAAGAAGAACGACCCTCACAAAGGAAAACTGGGAGAGCGGTGCGAAAAATGCCACAATGATGTCGATTGGCGGAGCAGCGTTTCCTTCGATCACGAAATAACCCGCTTTCCGCTCATTGGGCTGCACGCCACCGTGCCTTGCGAGGAGTGCCATCGCTCGCCGACCTACAAGGATGCGCCGATAGCCTGCGACAAGTGCCACAGGGATTATCATCAGGCGAGACTCGGAATTCGTTGTGCCGACTGCCACAACCCGAACGGCTGGAGTCGTTGGCGGTTCGATCATTCAAGGCAAACCAAGTATCCGTTGACGGGCGCCCATGAAAAAGTTGTTTGCGAAGCCTGTCACAAGGCCAAAGCGCCGCCGGACCTGAAGCTGCCAACCGACTGCAACAGCTGTCATCGAAGCGCAGACATTCATACCGGGAGATTTGGTCGAGACTGCGAGCGATGCCATGTCACATCGGACTGGCGAAACCTCAACATCAAACACTGATTCGGTGTACGTGATGTGGCGCGCGTAAACTCCGCCAACGGTCTCAACCTACCTTTCGCCTTCGACTTTCTGATCTCGGTGATGGGTAAAACGACGAAGGCGAGCCGGGTTTTCAGCTTCGATTCAGGTTCGTAATTTTTCGGCCTCCTTTCAGGTCACTCTCAGTTCAATCGCTTAGTGTCCGCATCAAGCTGCCTTCGAATCGGTCGACGGCGGGGCAACTTGGTTTGTCCAAAAGGGGAGAGGCTCAGCAAGACGAACGAAATGATGCTCAGGGCTGATTACTTTTGCCGGACGGTCCGGGGGAATGCCCGTCAGGCAGCAGCTCGTGTGTGCCGTTTTTGGAAAGCCGAGAAAGCCGTCGATGTTTCGGCATGAATTAAAGGCCGGAGAACGGGGTGAAGGGGGATAGTCGCGTTCGAATGATCTTGGCGCCTCGTCTGCACACCGCCGTTTTGTGTGCCGTCGTCGCGTGGACGCTTGCGATCGTCTTCGCGGGATCTGTCAGCGCGCAAGTGGCATTTGATCATTTCGCCACTGGATTTCCACTGACCGGTAGTCACCGTCTGGTTGAATGCGGGCAGTGTCACCTCTTTGGGCAATTCAAAGCGACTCCCAGGATTTGCGTCGCATGCCATAACGGACAACAGTGGCCGGGCAAGTCGTGGAATCATCCGCGAACAACGGACCTGTGCGGTGCCTGTCACACGACATCGACGTGGTCCGATATCACCACGATCGACCATACTCAGGCGACGGTCGTCTGCTCGGACTGTCATAACGGTGTGATAGCCGTAGGAAAGTCGCCGACTCACGTCGTCACCTCGTTGCCATGTCAGAACTGCCACAAGACCACCGCGACTTTCGGCATGGCGGTGACGATGGACCACACAGGCATTACGGCGCCCTGCGCGAACTGCCATAACGGTGTTGCCGCCACAGGCAAACCTGCAAATCACATCCCGACGATTGCGCCGTGCGACATGTGCCACAAGTCGACGTTGAGTTTTGCAACGGCGACGATCATGGACCACACTGGCATTACGAACGGATGTGCGACTTGCCATAATAACGTGCAAGCCCTTGGCAAGCCGGCCAGCCATTTGCCGACCAACCTGCCGTGCGAGACCTGTCACGCTAGCACCGTTACGTTTCTGGGTGCCTTCTTTCAGCACCAGCCGACGGATACCAACTGCGCCAATTGCCACAACAACGTCGTGGCGACGGGACTGACAACGCCGCCGCATGTACCAGTCGGCAGCGTCCAGTGCAGCGCCTGCCATACAAACACTGCACCGAGCTTCATCACCTACACGATGAACCATCCTGCAGTTGCCGGCGCCAGATGCGATAGCTGCCACAATGGAGCTTATACTTCGCAGGGAAATTCGGGCGCCTACGGCACGGCACAACATGCGAACCACGTTCCGACGGCCGGTCAGGATTGTCTGACCTGTCACGCGGCGGCGGCCAATTATATCAGCTGGGCCGGCGCCACATTCATCCATCAGGCGGGGGACACCAACTGCTCGAGCTGCCACAACGGTGCAATCGCGCTTGGGCAGACAACACCGCCCCACATTCCCGTCGTGACGGTACAGTGCAGCAATTGTCACACCAACACGACGCCGACCTTCACCTCCTACAATATGAACCATGCGGCAGTGAGCGGCAGCCGCTGTGATTCCTGTCATAACGGATCTTTTACGGCGGAAGGCACTTCCGGCGCGCAGGGAACGGCTTCCTACCCCAATCACGTCACAACCGGCGGCCGCGATTGCATCGTCTGCCACGCAAACTCAACGTCGAGTTTTACAACCTGGGGCGGCGGCAAATACACGCACGCAGCGACCGACACGAACTGTTCGAGCTGTCATAACGGCACAACGGCCACGGGCATGACGACCCCTCCGCATATCCCGTCAGGGACCGTCCAGTGCAGCAACTGTCATGTCAATACGGCTGCGAGCTTCGTCACCTATACGATGAATCACGCTGCGGTCAGCGCGAGCCGGTGTGACTCTTGCCACAATGGTTCTTTTACAGGGGAGGGTACAGCCGGGGCTCTGGGGACAGCGTCTTATCAGGGCCATGTCGCAACCGGCGGGCGCGATTGCATCACTTGCCATACAAGTTCGGCGCCGGGTTTCACCACATTCGCCGGAGCCTTTTACGTTCATGCGTCCGGCGACACCAATTGCTCCAGTTGCCATAACGGCACGACAGCAACCGGAAAATCAACGACGCATATTCCGGTCGGGGCAATTCAGTGCAGCAATTGTCACACCCAGACAGCGACCAGCTTCGTCACTTACACGATGAACCACTCGGCGGTGAGTGCGAGCCGCTGTGACAGCTGCCATAATGGTTCTTATGAAAGTCAGGGGACTAAAGGCGCATACGCGACGTCTTCGTATCCGGGGCATGTCGCCATTAATGGGCAGGATTGTATCACGTGCCATGCCGCTTCGGTGCCTGCCTTCACGACCTTTGCGGGCGCCTTCTATGTTCACCAGGCAGGCGACACCAACTGCCTGAGCTGCCACAATGGAACGAACGCCACCGGCAACACGACCCCACCACACATTCCGGTTGCCGGGATTCAGTGCAGTCCGTGCCACACCAATACGGCGACCAGTTTCGCCACCTACACCATGGGCGTTACAGGTCATGGCGTGGTCAGCGCCATCAGATGCGACGCCTGCCATAGCGGGGCATACCTCAATCAGGGCACCAAGGGCGCGCTTGCTACGAGCTCATATCCGGGACATGTGGTCACGGCGGGGCGCGACTGTATCACATGTCACGCAAGTGCAGCGACAAGCTTTGCGAGTTGGGCGAACGCAACTTACGTTCACCTGCCTTCCGACACGAACTGTATCAATTGCCACAACGGTCTGATCTCAACTGGTCTGACCACGCCGCCGCACATTCCGACCGGAAGCCTGCAATGCAGCAATTGCCATACCAATACGGCGGCAAGCTTTGTGACTTATACCATGAACCACCCATCGGTGGCCGGTACACGTTGCGACGCTTGCCACAACGGATCTTATACCAGTGAAGGAGCTACCGGCGCGCTCGGCACGGCCTCCTATCCGGGACACGTGCCGACCAACGGATGGGACTGCTCGGTTTGCCATGCTGCTGCGGCCGCAACTTTCACAAGTTGGAAGGGCGGCGCGTATGTTCATAGCCCCACCGATACCAACTGCGTCAACTGTCACAACGGCACGACCGCAACTGGCCTGACTACGCCGCCGCATGTTCCGACCGCGGCCATTCAGTGTAGCAACTGCCACGTCAATACGGCCCCGAACTTCATGACCTACACCATGAACCACGCGGCCGTGACGTCGACGATGCGCTGCGACACATGTCACAGCGGATCCTATACCTCGCAGGGCACTCAGGGCGCACAGGGAACGGCCTCGTTCCCAGGACACGTGGCAACCGCGGGCCGTGACTGTGTCGTTTGTCACGCTAACTCCGGATACGCCAGCTGGTCCGGCGGCATCTATGTCCACCAGTCGACCGACACCAATTGCACGACTTGCCACAACAACACGACCGCGCCCGGATTGACGACGCCGCCGCATATCCCAACCGCATCGATTCAATGCAGCAACTGCCACACCAACACGGCAACGAGCTTCAGCACCTACACGATGAATCACTCCGCGGTGACGTCTGCGCGGTGCGATTCCTGTCACAACGGCTCATATACCAGTCAGGGGGCCACCGGCGCCTACGGCACGACATCCTACGCCGGCCACCTGCCGACAAACGGTCAGGACTGCATCGTCTGCCACGCCAAGGCCACCAACGGATTCACGACCTGGTCCGGCGCAACATACGTTCATCAGCCCAGCGATACTAATTGCGTGAATTGCCACAACGGCACTGTGGCAACGGGTCATTCGACGCCCCCACATATTCCCACGGCCTCGCTCCAATGCAGCAATTGCCACAGCAACTCGGCAACGAGCTTCACCACCTACACGATGAATCACGCAGCGGTCAGCACGAGCCGATGCGACGCCTGCCATAACGGCAGTTATGCCGGCCAGGGCTTAACGGGTGCTTACGGTACAGCGAACTATCCAGGCCACGTCGCCACCGGGGGCCAAGATTGCATCACCTGCCATGCCAAGGCAGCGAACGGATACACGAGTTGGTCGGGTGGCACCTATGTTCACCAGCCGGCGGATACAAATTGCGTGAGTTGTCACAACGGCAGTACCGCGACTGGCATGACCACGCCGCCGCATGTCCCCACAGCGGCTATCCAGTGCAGCAATTGCCATACCAATACGGCGACGAGCTTTGCCACCTACACGATGAATCACAGCGCCGTCAGCACGAGCCGGTGCGATGCGTGTCATAACGGTTCGTACACCACCGAGGGCAGCAAGGGAGCGCTGGGCACGGCTTCCTTTACAAATCACGTTGCGACAAGCGGTCAGGACTGCGTCATCTGCCATTCCCAGGCCGCGGCTTCGTTCACGTCGTGGGCTGGCGGCACTTATGTGCATCAGCCAACCGACACCAATTGCGTAAGCTGTCACAATGGCAAGACCGCGCTCGGCTTGGCGACGCCGCCACACGTGCCGGTCGGTACCGTCCAGTGCAGCGCCTGCCATACCAACACGGCACCGAGTTTCACGACCTACAGTATGGGCCTGACCGGTCATAGCGCGGTTTCCTCAAGCCGCTGCGACACTTGCCACAACGGCTCCTACACGAGCGAGGGCACTACGGGAGCGCTGGGTACGGCTTCCTTCAAGGGGCACGTCGCCACGAACGGCTGGGATTGCATTACCTGCCACACCAGTGCCGCGACCGCTTTCACGAGCTGGGCCGGCGGCAATTACGTCCATCAGCCAAGCGATACCAACTGCGCCACGTGTCACAACGGCACGATCGCGCTTGGCATGGTCGTGCCCCCGCACATTCCGACAGGCACGGTTCAATGCAGCAGCTGCCATACCAATACGGCAGCCGCCTTTACAACCTATGTGATGACACACTCAGCGGTCAGCGCGATGCGCTGCGATGCCTGCCACAATGGCTCCTACACTAGCGAAGGCACCAAGGGCGCGCAGGGTACGGCTTCGTATCCCAACCACATCGCCACCGCCGGCCGCGACTGCATCACTTGCCACGTGAGCGCTGCGACGGGTTTCACCAGTTGGGCGGGAGCCAGCTACGCACATCTTCCAACGGATACGAATTGTTCGAGTTGCCACAATGGAACGAACGCGCTCGGAATGGTGACGCCGCCCCACATTCCCTCCGCGGCTGTTCAGTGCAGCAACTGCCATACCAACACAGCAACGAGTTTCACCACCTACACGATGAACCACGCGTCCGTCAGCGCGATGCGCTGCGATGCCTGTCACAACGGCTCCTATGGTTCGGAGGGAACGAAGGGAGCATATGCGACGACATCCTACGCGGGGCATGTAGCCACCAGCGGCCGTGATTGCATCGTCTGCCACACCTCATCGTCGCCGGCGTTCACGACATTTGCGGGCGCGTTTTACGTGCATCTGGCTACTGACACCAATTGCATCGGCTGCCACAACGGCACCACGGCAACCGGCAACACCATGCCTCCGCACATACCGGCGACAGGCATACAATGTGGCAGCTGTCACACCCAGAGTGCAACGAGCTTCATCACCTACAACATGAACCACAGCGCGGTAAGCGCCAGCCGATGTGACGCTTGTCATAACGGTTCTTACACCAGCCAGGGAACCAACGGAGCTTACGCAACAGGTTCTTATCCCGGTCACCTGCCAACCAATGGCCGCGACTGCATTGTCTGCCATACCGCCTCGTCGCCCGCGTTTACGACATTTGCAGGCGCCTTCTATTCACATTCGGCATCCGACACCAATTGCCTGAATTGTCACAATGGTACCACGGCGACCGGCAATACAACGCCGCCGCACATTCCTGTGGCGGGCGTTCAATGCAGCCCCTGCCACAGCAATGCGGCCACAAGCTTTGCGACCTACACCATGGGAACGGTGGGGCATGGCGTCGTTAGCACGATGCGGTGCGACGCTTGTCACAGCGGGGCTTACACCAGTCAGGGCACGAAGGGTGCTTACGGCACGGTGTCCTACCCCAATCACATTGCAACTGGCGGCCGCGACTGTATCACTTGTCACGCCAGCGCAGCCTCGAGCTTCGCGAGTTGGTCAGGTGGAACTTATTCTCATTTGCCGACCGACACCAACTGCGTGAATTGTCACAACGGAACTATCGCGCTCGGCCTTACGACCCCACCCCACATTCCGACCGGCGTGGTCCAGTGCAGCAATTGTCACACCAATACGTCGGCAAGCTTCACCACCTATACCATGATGCATTCGGCGGTCAGCGGCCAGCGGTGCGATTCCTGCCACAACGGATCCTTTGCCACCGAAGGCACCAAGGGTGCTTAC
This sequence comes from Acidobacteriaceae bacterium, assembly GCA_035295245.1. GTDB lineage: Bacteria > Acidobacteriota > Terriglobia > Terriglobales > Acidobacteriaceae > Palsa-343. The sequence continues at coordinate 2,985 of DATGJK010000368.1, read as the reverse complement.
GGCACATCCGCTTATCCTGGTCACATCGCGACCGGCGGTCGCGACTGCATCACCTGTCACGCCAGCGCGGCAACAAATTTCGCTAGCTGGGCCGGCGGCGGATACGTGCATCTTGCTACCGACACGAATTGTTCGACTTGTCATAACGGCACCACCGCGCTCGGGATGACGACGCCACCGCATATTCCGTCGGGCGCCGTACAATGCGGCAACTGCCACACCAACACGGCGGCAAGCTTCACCACCTATACGATGAACCATACTTCCGTCGTGCCGGCGATCGCCTGCGCCACCTGCCACAACGGATCCTTTACGAGCCAGGGAACGTCGGGCGCCTCTGGTACTGCCGCTTATGCCAATCACGTTGCGACCGGCGGTCGCGACTGCATCACCTGTCACGCAACGGCGGCCAGCGGCTATACAAGCTGGGCGGGCGCAACTTACGTCCACCTTAGCACGGACACGAATTGCACGAGCTGTCACAATGGAACGATTGCGCTCGGCCTGACCACGCCGCCGCACATTCCGACCGGCACGATCCAGTGCAGCAACTGCCACACCAACACGGCGGCAAGCTTCACGACGTATACAATGACCCACTCAGCGGTGAGCTCAAGCCGCTGCGATGCTTGCCATAATGGATCCTACACCACCGAGGGGACAAAGGGAGCGTTGGGAACGGCCTCGTACTCCGGTCACGTCGCGACGGGCGGTCGCGACTGCATCACCTGTCATGCCAGCGCGGCAACGAATTTCCTGAGCTGGTCGGGCGGCACCTACGCCCACTTGGCTACCGATACCAACTGTATCAGCTGCCACAACAGTACGACCGCGACGGGTCTCACCACACCGCCGCATATTCCGACCGGCACTATCCAGTGCAGCAATTGCCACACCAATACGGCGACAAGCTTCACCACCTATACGATGAGTCATGCCGCCGTGACCGGTTCGCGCTGCGACGCGTGCCACAACGGCTCTTATACGTCGCAGGGCACCAAGGGTGCTTACGGCACCGCTTCATACGCCGGGCATGTAGCGACCAATGGTAATGATTGCATTACCTGTCACGCCACGGCTCAAAGCGGTGGCTATGTCAGCTGGGCAGGGGGCATTTACGTTCACCAGCCGACCGACACCAACTGCTCAGCCTGCCACAACGGTGTCACGGCGACCGGCGAAACGACCCCGCCGCACATTCCGGTGACGGGTATCCAGTGCAGCAATTGCCACACGAATACGGCGACCAGCTTCACGACATACACAATGTCGCACGCAGCAGTGCATGCCACGCGTTGCGATGCCTGTCACAATGGCGCCTATAAGAGCCAGGGGACGAAGGGCGCGCAGGGTCCGGATCACAGCCCAAAGCCGCAGGATTGCGGCTGCTGTCACGTAAGGTCGACGACTACCTTCTCCAGCTGGAGTGATCCCCAGACACCCGCTGCTGGCTGCACCACGACCGCCAAGAGTTTGGTCCCGGCGACGACGACCACTTTGTCGGCAGTGAAAACTGCTATTAAAACCGTCGTTACCAGGACCATCAATGCGATTACGACGGCCGCCCGCAGCGCGGCCTCCAGGTTTGCTGGCACGGCTTCTCAGCCATCGGGCTCCGGGTCTGTTGGCCCCAACGCATCAGTACCTAACGCCGCGAAGGGTGGACCGATTGCGGCAACTCGCCCGACAACGCGGACGGCGGCATCCGCCGCGCCTGGTGCGCCCGCGAGCCTTCTGTTCAACAGCAGGCCCGTATCGACATCGGCGTTCGTTCCCGTGCCCGCAGCTGGTCCGATTGCGAACATCGCGAACACGCCAACGAATGCGCCTTTCGGAATCAACGGAACATCGCGGACAGGTTCGAGCATCGCGCCCAACATTTCGAATTTTGCGAAGGCTAACCCCACCCAATCTAGCGGAACGCCCAAACCGGGGCAGGCAACGCCGACGAATCCGTCTGCGGGAGCTCCTGCTCAACATCCAAGCCAAGCCCCCACAAGTGTGTTGCGGAGCGCGCTCACCTCGCCGACCGCTGCTCCAAATCTCGGTCAGCCCTCGTCGCCAAAGGATTCCGGGCCGGCCAATGCGCCGAGCGGATCATCCGCAGCGGGAGCGGGGAGATCAAAGTTCAACCATGCGATTGCGCAGGGTTCATGTGGATCATGTCACAACGGCGGAAGTGCAATCGGAAAACCATCGCGGCATGTCGCAACGAATGCGCCATGTGAGACATGCCACAAGAGCACCATGACCTTTGCTGGCGCGAAGTTCAGTCACGCCGGCTCGACCGCAGCGTGCGCCACCTGTCACAACGGCAATGTCGCCCCCGGTAAGCCGGCGCGACACATTGCAACAAGTGCAGCCTGCGACACGTGTCACAAGAACACAGTCGCCTTCGATGTCGCCAGCATGGATCACGCCAGCCTGACAGCTCCTTGTGCCACTTGTCACAACGGCAAGACGGCGCAGGGAGCTGGTCAGCGGCACTTTGCGACGACGCTGCCCTGCGACACCTGTCACAACAGCAAGGTTTGGTCGTCAATCAATTACCGCCACGCCTCCGCGGCCTATCAGAACCACGGTATGGCGATCAGCTGTACCGCTTGTCACGCTGCAAATTCGCAAGCCGTCGTCTGGAAGTTTGCTGCATACAAGCCAGATTGTGCCGGTTGCCATGCGGCCGAGTTTCGGCCGCAGCAACACCTCAAATACGTCAAGCCCGTACCAAGTTATTACAGCATCACCGACCTAAAGGACTGTTCAGGTGCGTGCCACGTATTTGCTGACAAATCGCTGACAACAATCACCACTCGTCGTCCGAAATTGCACCGAGTGAATGGGGGCACATGGTGATCACATTGATAGTTTCACCAGCCATTAACCATAGGCGCGCGACCGTCATTGTTTGAACGGTGCAACGAATGCGATCGATTCGAGCGTCATATTTTTCAGCTTCAATTCAGGTTGCGGGCCTGGCCGGTGCCT
>DATGJK010000367.1:0-8369 GCA_035295245.1 Acidobacteriaceae bacterium | reverse complement strand
TTGCCGGAAAAATTGAGCTTGTGTCCGTGGGTGAGGTGGCCGCCATGGGCCAGATCGAGGCCGAGAATCTTGTCGCCGGGCTGCATCACCGCCATATAGGCCGAAGCATTGGCCTGCGACCCGGAGTGAGGCTGGACGTTGGCGTGCTCGGCGCCGAAGATCTGTTTAGCGCGGTCGCGCGCGAGGTTCTCGACGATGTCCGCGAACTCGCAGCCCCCGTAATAGCGGCGCCCCGGATAGCCCTCGGCGTATTTGTTGGTGAAGACCGAGCTCGCGGCTTCGAGCACGGCGCGGCTGACGAAGTTCTCGGAGGCGATCATCTCGAGGCCTTCGTGCTGGCGCCGCACTTCAGCGTCAATGGCGGCGGAAATATCGGGATCTTCGAAGGGCAGCGTCTGCGACATGCGGTCCGGCATGGGTAGATTGTAGCCGAGCCGGCAGCCACTTCAGGAGCCGTGCGGCGGGAAGGCCTCCGGCCACTGCACCACACCGAATTTGCCGTTGGGCGCCCTCAGCAGCTCCGGCGCATAGAGGCCGACGAGCTGGCGGCGCCACCAGTTACCGGTCTCGCGCTTTTCTGCCATGCTGGTGAACCAGTACTGCCACAGAACCGCTTTGATGTACTTCGGCGGCGCCTTCGGGAAGGGATTGCCGCAGAAGAGCGACAGCACCTCGGGGTCGCTCATCAGCAGATGCTCTTCGGTGAGCGGGACGATGGTGGCCTGCTGCCAGTCCTCTAAAGAGGCGAACCAAAGGTTCCAATCGAAACGCGGCTGATAGGGCGCGTAGATGCCGGGAGCCAGGTTGAGCGCCTGCGGCTTGTGGCAGAAGAGATACGGCGTCCAGTTCTGGCCGTCGTCTGAACCCTGGAATTCAATTTCGTAGCGGCCGCGGGTCATCACGGCAAAAAGGCCGTATCGGTTGGCGATGCGGAAGGGCTCGAGCGCGGCGATCGGCGTGGTGGGCAGAGGCGCATCGGGCCAGGGCATGCGGATCATCTCGGCCGTCGTGTCGTAGGCGATCCAGGTGAGCAGGACCGCGGCAAGGGCGAGGCGCAGCGCGGAAAAGTGAGCTCGCCAGCCGCGCTGGAGGCGAGGAGCATCAGGCTCAGTCGTTTCCGCGGGTGTCGCAGTGATGGACAGCGAAGGCTGGGTGGAGGCAGGTTGCAGCTGCTCAGCCGCCTCGAGGCTGCGCCGGAAGCGCGCGGGCACCAGCCAGCGTACGCTGCGGTCGTCGAGGAGCAGGAAGCCGAGGAAGAACACCAGGTAATTGAGGAAGGCGTAATTGGCCGTGAGGATGACCCCGATCTCCCAGGGCGTGACGATGAGGAAGCAGATGAGGCGCGCGCGGCGGGGAAGGAAGAGCATCCACACGATGGCGATTTCCATTACCAGCGTTGCGCCGGCGGTGCCAACCTGGAACCAGTGGGGGAGATGCTGGACGTACCAGCCGATCCAGGTGGGCAGCGGACCGTTTTGGTAGTACTCGTCCATGGCGGTCAGGTGCCGCCATTCAGGATCGCCGGACAGCAGCTTGATGATGCCCGATTCGAAGTAGATGCGGAACCACTCCCACAGCAGCAGAAAGAGGCTGGCGCGCGAAGGCGGAGAGTGGACGCCCAGACCGGGCCACAATCCGCGCGGCGCGAAGAAGAGTACGATGATGCCTGCTTCGAGGAGCATGCCGTCCGACTGGTAGCCGGAGAAGTCGCCCGCGGCGCAGACGAAGGACAGGAAACAGACAAAGCAGATGAAGAAGCTGAAGCGCGGCCAGGCATTGAGAAACGCGGCCATCGACGCGAGCAGGCCGATCCAGGTGACGGCCATCAGCGCATGGTTCCCCGCGGAGATCCAGAAGAGAGTGGGAGCGTACCAATAGCGCAGCGCGCCGGCTCGCTCCACGACATGCAGGAACTGAACGGCGGGCAGGATGCCCTGGGGGCCAATGAGTCCTTTGATCTGGTAAACGAGCGCGAGGAAGGCTGAAAAGTAGATGGCGGCCAGGGCGCGCAGAAAAATCCAGCGCGGCACGAAACGATCGCGCGGACCGGCGTCCGAGGCAAACAGCCAGCGCACGAAATTCCGGGGCGAACGTTCCATCGCGGTGGACGGCACGCGGTTGCGGCGCCGCTTCGTACTGGGATGATAAGACGATTGCCGCTAAGCCGTGCGGGGCCGGCCAAAAAGCGCAGCGATGGACAACAGCGTGATCAGCGCGATCAGGCACTGCGATATCACGCAGTACAGACACCAGACTTCGAGCACGTGCGCTTCAATATTGCTGAGATAAGCGGCGAAGGCGAGCCCGCCGAGGGCGAAAAGGATCGTCAGCCAGCGCTGCCGGAAAAGAGCGCAAAGCGCGATCACCGCGTATCCGATGATTCCGAGCGTCGCGACGGGGAAGCCGGTCCTCGGAGCCGGACCGCTGACCGCGTCGGGATGACGCGAGGCGCGCAGATGCCACAGGAGCCCATCCACGGTTGCATAGGAGCTGCGGTTGACGGTCCCGCAATCCCAGTGGGAATTGATGTCACACGGCTCGGTTCCGGTCGTGTAGTGGACGCGCAGGGCGAGGACGGACACGATGAGGCCGGCCAGGGCAAGGACAATCAGAACGGTTCGCATCGTTTCCATCAGTCTAAATCGCCAGGCCCGCGCGGGATTGTTGCCCGGTCCGGCCGGATTTATCATGGGCGCGTCCCCGGAGAGCGGAGGCGTCATGCACGCGCGGCGCTGGATCGCAGTGGGTTGTGTTCTTCCCCTGGTGTTTGCTGGTTGCGGCGGAGCTTCGAAGGTCACCGATCCGCCGGCGACTACGCCCACTCTCCTCAGCGGCAACTGGGCATTTGAACCGGCGCCGGCGCTCGGCACTACTCCGGTCGTGCTCCCACCCTTTATCAGTGGCAGTCTCTCGGTGAATGGGACGCAAGTCTCTGCGGATTTGCTTACCCTGCTGCTGGTCAAGTCGAGTTGCCCGATTACAAGCCCGCCGGATGTGACGCTCACCGGCAGCGTTGCCAACGGCCAGATCAGCCTCACCTCCGCAAGCTGGAATGGGGTAGTTATTACCTTGAGCGGAAACGTCGGACCCGATGGGCAGTCGATTTCCGCCAACTGGTCGGCAAAGGGCGGCTGCGTCGACGGCCAGAGCGGCTCCTTCGTGGGCAACTACATTGCGCCGGTAGCCGGCGCCTGGACGGGAACCGCATCCAGTCTGCCGTCGCAGCTCTCTGGAACGAGCGCCACAAGCCCACTGAACGGGGCCAGCGTTACTTTTCAGCTGCAACAGTCGCCGACGCCCGCGGGATACGCCTTCCCGCTGTCGGGCACCGTTACCGTCGCCGGAACAAGCTGCGGATTCACGCATGGGACCCTGATCCAGGAGCCGGCCGTGGTGTTGCCGGAACCTTCCTACATCACGGGCAGCACGTGGACCATCATTGCCCAGATGGATGACAACAAGTCCGTTCTGATTGCGGCAGCTGTGCCGGCGCCCTCGAGCACGGCGCAGTGGCTGATGGTCTTTAACGTGCTCGGCGGCGCATGCGACGGAGCCCCTGCGCAGGTCACGCTGACGAAGCAGTGAGGCGTTAGCGCTGCGAAAAGACCAGCAGCACGAAGATGAATGCCCAGAAGGTGCCCATCGCGTGCCAGTACCAGCTGGAGCAGTCGACGGCAATCTGCCGCAGCTCGACGCGCTTGAAGTAGAACATGGCTCCCAGCGCGAAGATCAGGGCCAGAATGCCGATCAGCAGGTGGACGCCGTGGGCGATGGTGACGAGGTAAAAGAAGTTGCTGTTGGGATTTGTCGAAAACGTGAGCCCCTGCATGGCCAGCTGGTGCCAGGCGATCCACTGACCGGCGAGGAAGAGCCCTCCCAGAGCGATGGTGGCGCTTAGCCAGGGAGCGGCGCGGCGCACCGCCGGCCGGCCCAGGCCCAGCCACTCCTCCATCACATCGATTTCGTGGAATAGCTGGCGGCGGGCAATCTCCGCCGTGACCGTGGAAAGCAGCAGGACGGCGGTGTTAAGCCAGAGGATGGGAGGAATCGACAGCGGATGCCAGTCGGAGACGAAGGTTTCGGCGGCATCGATGTGGCCGGAGCTGGGGCGCACGAAGAAAACGCTGATCAGAACCGCAAAGAAGACGAAGTCAGCCGTGAGGATGGAAAGCACCGCCAGACGGTAGCGCATGAGCATTTCACGCGGGCCGCGACGGCCGGACGGGCGGGAATCCCAGTTCTCGTCGCCTCCGCCTCCGCCCGTCGGACGGCGGTCGAGCGGTGGCTTGCCACCGTACCCAGTATCTTTGCGCTCGATTTCAACCTGATGACGGGTGAAGGTGGCGGGCATACCTGACTCCGTTTGAGTTCTAAAAGCTTACTCCCGTTCGGCTGCGGGCGTCCTGCCCAGCTCACCAGACGCTGAATCTTTTGATGACGCGGCAAGCCATTGCGGGTGGAAATCCTTTTCGGACTGCGCCTGGGACCCATATTCGTAGGGGCCGCATCTGTTTATGGGATGCGGGTTGGGTGACCACTCGAGAGTGGTCGCGTGCCAGGGGTTTTCACCCGCCGCAAGGCCGCGGCGGATGCTCCAGAAAACGTTGAAGAGAAAGATGAACTGCGCTGCGGCGAGGGTGAGCGCGGACCACGTGATGCCGCGCTCGACTGGGATGAGGCTGGCGAAGCTCTCCACCGGCCCGGCAAGTTGCGCATAATGTCGCGGCTCGCCCGCCAGCCCTGCGTAATGCATGGGAAAGAAAGTGCCATAGGCCGCGATGACGGATATCCAGAAGTGCAGCTTGCCCAGGAACTCGTTCATGCGCCGCCCCGTCAGCAACGGATACCAGTAGTAGATGCCCGCGAAAATCGAGAAGACTCCGGCCATTGCCATGACAAGGTGGAAATGCGCCACGACGAAGAAGGTGTTGTGCAGATAGCTGTCGAGCGCGGGCTGCGCCAGAACCGGTCCGGTCAGCCCTCCGGCGATGAAGAAGGAGATGAAGCCGAGCGTGAAGAGCATCGGTGTATTCAGACGCACGCGGCCGCGGAAGAGCATCGCCAGCCAGGTGAGAACTTCGGCGGAACTGGGAACGGCAATCGCCATCGTGGTCAGGCCGAACGCCGTTCCCGCGTACGGATTCATGCCGGAGACGAAGATGTGGTGTCCCCAGACGCCCAGGCCGAGCACTCCGATCAGCAGCGTCGCCGCGACCATCAGGCTGTAGGCGGGCACAGGCCGGCGGGTGAAATTGGCCAGGATCGAGGAGGCCAGGCCCATGCCGGGCAGGATGGAGATGTAGACTTCCGGATGGCCGAAGAACCAGAAGAGGTGCAGCCACAACATCGGCGAGCCGGTGCCCGCGCGCTGCTGGATACCGTTGATCACTTCGCCCGCGGGCAGGAAGAAGCTGGTGCCGAGATGGCGATCCGCCAGCAGCATGACGGCTGCGGCAAAGAGCACCACGAAGGCCGTGACGGTCAGGCCCGAACTGGCAATCCACGACCAGACGGTGAGCGGCAGGCGGGTGAAGGTCATGCCCTCGGTGCGGCGGAAGAAGATCGTTGCGAGGAAGCTGACCGACGACGCCATCGCCGCAATGCAGAAGAGCGCAATACTGACCAGCCACAAATCCATGCCTGTGCCCTGGCCAGGACCAGCAGCGGCGAAGGCGCTGAACGGCGGATAGCTGGTCCAGCCGGAAATGGGCGCGCCCTGCGGCACGCAGAAAGCGGCCAGAAGAACGAGCAGGGAAACGAGGGTGATCCAGAACGCCGCGGCATTCAGACGGGGCAGAGCCATGCGCGTGGCGCCGATCTGGCCGGGGAGGACGAGATTGGGAAATGCGGACTGCGGCACCACGGTGAGGACGAAGAAGACCATCAGGGTGCCGTGCATGGTGACCAGCGCGAGGTACTGCTCCGGCGTGGGCACTCCGAAGAAGGGAAATGCAAAGGCCGGCCAGACGCGATGGATGCGCATGGCCAGCGACAGAAGCGTCCCCAGAACGACGGCAACCACCGCGAGCAGCAGGTAGAGAATCGCGAGGCTGCGTGGATCGGTGGTGAAGACGCGAAAGCCGCGGCGCGCGTCTCCCCTGGGTGGCGAAGAGGTCATTGCGACGCCTCTGCATTGGCCATGGCGTGCTCCCGGCCAGCGAGCCAGCGGTCGTAGTCGGCCGGCGAGACGACGCGCAGGCGCGCCTGCATGCGGCTGTGGCCCAATCCGCAGACCTGACTGCAGAGAATCGGGTAATCGCCAGGGGTTGCGGGGGTGAATGCGATGCGGCCCGGCATGCCGGGGATGGTGTCCTGCTTCAGGCGCATCCCGGGAATGAAGAATCCGTGGATCACATCCTGGGAGCGCAGGCGAAGATCGATGGCCTGGCCTGCCGGCACGACAAGGATCGACGAGACAAAGTCGTCGGCGCTGTGCGGGTCCGCGGGGTCGAGGCCCAGCGGATTGCCGGCGGGCGCATTGACCAGTTGCGGGCGCAATGAGCCAAAAACGCCGTCACGCCCCGGATAGCGGAAGTACCACTGGAACTGCACGCCCGTGACCTCCACCTGAATGGAGCGCGGAGCCATCGCAGATTCGCGGCGGGCTGCCCAAAGCTTGTGGCTGGTGAAGATCATCCAGCCGTAGAGGACGGTGACGGCCAGCAGCGGAAGAACCTCGGCGAAGAGAACGGAACGCGGCGTCCGACGCTTCGATGGAGTGGACTGATCCCCGGAGCGGCGACGCAGGAACATTGCCGCCAGGAGCATCACCTGCGCAGCGGTGAACAGCCAGAACACGATGGAGAGGTTCCAGCGCAGGAGGTGGTCCAGGGCAATGCCGTGCAGCGCGCCATTGGGCGGAAGCCAGTGCATGAGGATGAAAGTACAGCTTAGCGATTTTGCGGTTCTTTGGACGACCGCGCACGCACGAGATCGACAAATCGCCGATGCACGCGGCGATCGGCAGAGAGCTCCGGGTGAAATGTAGCCGCCATGATGTGTCCCTGTTCGACGAGCACCGGGAAGCCGTCGCGCTCAGCGAGCACCTTTACATCATCTCCGGCCTTTACAATGCGCGGCGCGCGAATATAGACCATCTCCAGCGGGCCGCCGGCAAGTTGCGTCTCGCCAGTCTGGATCGAGGAGTCGATCTGGCGTCCGTAGGCATTGCGCTCGACCGTGGCGTTGAGCACGCCGAGGCTGGCCTGCGGCGGATGCGTGACTTCCGTCGCCAGCAGGATGCATCCGGCGCAGGTGCCGAAGGTCGGCTTCGTGCGGACGAAATCCTGCAGAGCGCCGAGGAAGCCGTCGCGCTCGAGAAACTTCAGGAAGGTCGTGGATTCGCCGCCAGGGATAATCAGGCCGTCGAGATCGGTCAGTTGCTCCGGTTTGCGGACGAGCACCGGCTCCGCCCCGGCTTCGCGGAGGGCGCGCGCATGGGCATCGTAATCGCCCTGGATGGCGAGCACGCCGATCCTTACCGGATGGGCGGAGGGCGTCGGCGTTTCCTCCCCAGCGGCTTGGCTTCGCTTCATCCCCGCTCCTCTTCAAAAAGAAAGCGCGCCGGAATTCCAGCGCGCCGGTCTTGCGCCGAAGGCGCGTCCGCCCGTGCGGCGAGCACCCTACCAGCCGCGGGTTTGCAGCATCTGCGCCTGATCCATAGCGGCGACGGCGAGACCTTTCATCGCGCCGGTGCACTCTTCGCTGCACTCCGCCAGGATCTTCGGGTCGTCGAAGTGCGTCGTGGCGCGGACGATGGCGCGCGCGCGAATCTCAGCCTCTTCGGGATCGGCAAAGGTGTAGCTGTCCTTCATAAAGATTCCCGATCCGACGAACACCGCTTCGGCGCCGAGCTGGCGAACGAGAGAAGCGTCGGCCGGCGTGGCGATGCCGCCCGCGGAAAAGTTCGGCACCGGCAGCTTGCCATCGCGCGCGACCATGCGGATCAGTTCGTAGGGAGCGCGGAAATCCTTCGCGGCGGCGTACAGCTCCTCCTCGCCAAGGACGGTCAGCGAGCGGATGTCTTTCATGATCTGCCGCATGTGCTTGACGGCGTGCACCACGTCGCCGGTTCCGGCCTCACCCTTGGTGCGGATCATCGCCGCGCCTTCAGCGACTCGCCGCAACGCCTCGCCCAGGTCACGCGCGCCGCACACAAACGGCGTCGTGAAGGCGTGTTTATCCACGTGGTGGAGCTCGTCGGCGGGCGTCAACACTTCGGACTCGTCGATGAAGTCGACGCCGATCTCCTGCAGCACCTGGGCCTCGGCAAAGTGGCCGATGCGGCACTTGGCCATCACCGGAATGGAGACTGCCTCTTCGATCTCGCGAATCTTTTTGATCGAGGCCATGCGGGCCACGCCGCCTTC
>DATGJK010000366.1:0-2178 GCA_035295245.1 Acidobacteriaceae bacterium | reverse complement strand
ATCCGCTCACCGTCGTCTTCCACCTGAAGAAGCCCGATCCCACGCTTCCGTTCAACCTCTGCGACGGCGCCATCGGGATCGTTCCCTACGGCAGCGGACGCGACTTCTGGCGTCACCCCATCGGCACCGGCCCCTACCAGTTCGTCAGCCAGCAGGTTGACCGCGATGTCGTGCTCGAGCGCGCGCCATCCTACTGGGGACCCGCCGCGCACATCCCGCGTCTCCGCTTCGCCGTTGTCCCCGACGACACCACCCGTGCCCTCGAACTGCAGAAGGGCTCCGCCGACCTCGTCAGCAACGCCCTCACCCCCGACCTGATCAACTCGCTCAGCGCCGACTCCCGCCTCGTCGTCGATCAAAGCCCCGGCACCAACCTCTACTACATCGTCTTCAACACCCGCGACCCCCTTCTCCGCGACCAGCGTGTGCGCGCCGCCATCGCCCAAGCCATCAATCGGCCCCTCATCATCCAGACCATCTACCGCGGACAGGCGCGCCTCGCCGAAAGCCTGCTCCCCGCGCAGCACTGGGCCTGGACGGAAGACGTCGAGCAGCATCCCTACGACCCCGCGGCCGCCAACGCGCTCCTCGATGCTGCCGGATACAAGCGCGGTCCGGACGGCATCCGCTTCCGCCTCTCCGACAAAACCTCCAACGACGAAACCGTCCGCCTGGTCGCCGTTGCCATGCAGCAGCAGGTGGCACAGGTCGGCATTGCCCTCGACATCCGCAGCTACGAGTTCGCCACCTTTTACGCCGACCTCGTCCGCGGAGCCTTCCAGCTCGCGCCCTCGCGCTGGATCGGCGGCAACGAGAACCCCGACATCTATCGCTACGCCTTCGCCACCAGCTCCTTTCCGCCGCACGGCAGCAATCGCGGCTTCTATTCCAATCTCGAGGTCGACCGCCTCATCGCCGACGCCTCCGCCAGCCCCACCCAGCAGCAGCGCCGCGACGACTACGTCCGCATCCAGCAGATCCTCGCCCACGATCTGCCCTCGCTCAACCTCTGGTATCTCAATGCCGTGGTCGTCCACGACAAGCGCATCGCCGGCATCCACCCCAACCCCTCCGGCACCTTCGATTTCCTCCGCACCGCCACTCTCCAGTAATGTTGCTCGCATCGAATTCAGCGAATTCCGCATTGCTCTGCGCTCGGCGCGCACTACACTGCGGTGTTGCCTCATGCGTCTTCGTCCTGTTGCTTCGTTCATCTCGGCGGCCCTCACCTCCATCGCGCTCGCCGCCTGCGGCGGACATTCTTCTTCCTCTTCCGGCACGCCCTCCCAGCCCTCCGGCTCGCAGGATCCCGATTCCCGCGCCGACACTCTGCTCGCGAAGATGACCCAGGCGCAGAAAATCCAGCTCGTCGCTGGCGGCGCCGTCAGCGATCCCAACCTCAACATCGCCTTTCCTCGCGGCGGAGGCGGCTACGTTCCCGGGATTCCTGCGCTTGGCATCTCCGCTCCCTACATCGCTGATGGCAGTGTTGGCGTCGGCAACGCCGTCGGTCCCGCCACCGCGCTGCCTTCCTCCGTCGCCAGCGCCGCCACCTGGGATACCTCGCTCGCCCAGCAGTACGGCCAGGTCATCGGCACCGAGCTGGCCGACTACGGCATGAACGTCAACCTCGGCGGCAACACCAACCTCATCGGCCGCGAGCCGCGTGACGGCCGCACCTTCGAGACCAAAGGCGAGGATCCCATCCTCGCCGGCAAAATTGCCGCCGCCCATCTGCTCGGCGTTCAGTCGCAGCACATCATCGCCCAGGCCAAGCACTTCTCCTTCAACGATCAGGAGACCGGCCGCTTCACCGCCAACGCCATCATCGACGACCGCGCCGGACGCGAGAGCGATCTGCTGGCCTTCGAAATCGCCGTCAAAGATGCCGGCGTGCAGTCCGTCATGTGCAGCTACAACCTGACCAACGGCACCTACGGCTGCGAAAATCCCTACTTGCTGACGAAGGTCCTCAAGGGCGACTGGAAATTTCCCGGCTTCGTCATGTCCGACTGGCTCGCCACGCACTCCGCCGTCGCCGCCGCCAATGCTGGCCTCGATCAGGAGCAGCCCGACCAGGTCTGGTTCTCGCAGCTGCCCGCCGCCATCCAGAACGGTCAGGTGCAGCAGTCGCGCCTCGACGACATGGTCCACCGCATCCTGCGCGCCATGTTCGCC
>DATGJK010000365.1:0-5330 GCA_035295245.1 Acidobacteriaceae bacterium | reverse complement strand
CGCGATCGAGTCGATCGACACCAGACCTTCCACCGGCTTCTCGCCCAGAACGTGCTCCCGATACAGCTTCGCCATCTTCGCGTTCTCGGCATCCTGCTTCAGCTTCGCTTCCCGCGCCCGCAGTTTCTCTTCGCGCGCGTTCTTCGCGATGCCGCTCTTTTCGAAGGTATTGTTCGCCGCCGCATCCACGTGATCCTTATTCAGGATCAGCGTGTGCTGCGCCGACTCCATGCCCACCTTCTTGCCGCCCGCGAAGATCTCATGCCGCCCGTGCTCCTCGTACCACTTCGTGAGCGTCGCCGTCATGTGCATCTTCTCGATGATGTTCCGCCAGCCGATACCCGTGTTGTACGCGCAGAAGCTGATCTCGCCCTCCTGCGTCGCGTACGGAATGATGCACTGCTCCGTGCGCCGGAAGTCGTAGTTGAAGAGGTCCTGGAACCACATGCCCGCGATGAACAGGAAGTTCCAGCGGTCGGCGCGCCGCTTCTCGATGTCTTCCATCGTGCGGTCGCCCGTCACCTTGCCGTAGTTGCGGCCGGTCGCGCCAAAGCACTTGTCGAACTTCTGCAGCAGGTCGAGGATGCGGAAGTGCGTCGGCGATTTCCGCGGATCGTAATTCCGCAACAGCGCCAGCGCCACGCCCACCACCGACAGGAACTTGCCGCGCGCCGCGTCGTTTACCTTCGCCACGTCCTTCGCCAGCCGCTCCGCGTTCAGGAACGCCGTCACCGGAACGGCTTCCTTCGTCTCCTTGTCGATCATCAGCGCCATGCCGATGCCGCAGTTCGGATGGCACCCGCAGCTCAGCTGTCCCCACTCGTGGTTCGGCCCGTGTACCAGGTCGGCCCAGTCGGAGAAGGTGCTCATGAAGCTGATCGGGAACCAGTCGCGCGTCGGCTCGCCCAGCCCTGTCGTGTTCTTCACTTCATGCGCCAGATGGCTCAGCGTGTAGCGCTGCGCCATGCGCCGCTCGTCGGTGATGTCCTCGTCGCGCCCCGTAAAGCTCACTGGCTGGAAGCTCAGGAAGTTGATCTTCTTCGGATTGTTCAGCGCGAACTGGATGATGTGCCCCACCTGCTCGTTGTTGATGCCGTTCACGATCGTCGTTACCGGCACAATGTCCACGCCCGCTTCGTGCAGGTTATGGATCGCCTGCAGCTTCACGTCAAACAGGTTGCCGACCTTGCGGTGCGAGTTGGCCGCGTTGCCGATGCCGTCGAACTGCAGGTACGCATAGCGCAGGCCCGCTTCCGCAGCCGCACGGCACAGCTCCTTCGACTTCGCGAACTCAATGCCGTTCGTTGCTGCCTGCACCGAGTTGTAGCCCACCTTGCGCGAGTACGCGATCGCGTCCAGGAAGTACGGCGACAGCGTCGGCTCGCCGCCCGAGAACTGCACCGACATCTGGCGCCGCGGCTTGATCGTGATGGCGTTGTCCAGCATGGTCTTGATCTCGTCCCACGTCAGTTCGTGGACGAAGCCCACCTGGTTGGCGTCCATGAAGCACGGATCGCACATCATGTTGCAGCGGTTCGTCAGGTCGATCGTCAGCACCGAGCCGCGCCCGTGGGTCACCGTCGAAGTGCCGTGGTTGTGCAGCTTGTCGTCGTTGTGCGCGCGGATGTCGCGCCCCGGGAACACCTCTTCGAGGTGTTTCATGAACGCCGGGTCGATCGACATGATGTCTTCGAAGTGCCCGTGCTTCGGGCAGTCCTTCACCATCAGAATCTTGCCGTCGCGCTCGATGATCTGCGCCTTGATCTCGCCCACCTTCTCGTTCAGCAGGATCTCGTGCGGCAGCTTGCCGTCGAGGATCTGACTGCGAATCTCCGGCACGCATTTCGGACAAAGCGAGTCGGTGGTGCGCGGCCAGCCGAGCGGCGGCTTCTCCTTCTGCCAGGATTTCAGCAGCGGCTTATCAGACCACTTCGGCGTGAACGAGGGATTCGGGCTGATGCTGTTCAGCTTTTCAAAGATTGTCCAGGCGCCATTGGCCGCCAGGGTGACGGCGCGCTCTGCGTACTTTACAGCTTTTGACATGCTGAAATCTCCTGGTATTGAGGGATTCCCAAAGGTTGCCTGATCCGCAGGTAAGTAGCTGTGGCACCAGGACTTGTCCACTTTGTAAGAGTAAGGAGAAGACGCCGGCAGGGATATCTTCAGGGGCTGAACGGCGCAAAATCGCCCCTGGGCGGGAATTCCGTGGGTTGAATGGGACTCCCGTAATAGCCCCGTTTTCGTTACGACGGACCTCCCGGAACCGCTTTCATTGCAACAGCAAGATGCTTCCCGGCTGTCCCGGCAGGCGCACAGGCAAAGAATCCGGAGGGGTCTGAAACAGCCGCTCACAGTCGTGGTTCCCTCGGAAACGAATCTCTGCAGGGTTACAGATGAACAATTTCGAGGCCGCCCCACCGCTCTTCCAGATACTCGGCGATCAGCCGGCGGTGGCAATGATCGGGTTCCGCCTCGCTGCACAGCAGACAGCAGCCGTCGAAGAGAGCTGGATCCAGATCCTCGATTCTTCTCTCTTTCATCAGTGCGAGAAACTCGGCGGCGTACCCTGGCCAGTCGTGGTTCACTTTTCGATAACCATCGAGGAGCGCCTG
This sequence comes from Acidobacteriaceae bacterium, assembly GCA_035295245.1. Classification (GTDB taxonomy): domain Bacteria; phylum Acidobacteriota; class Terriglobia; order Terriglobales; family Acidobacteriaceae; genus Palsa-343. The sequence goes on along the minus strand of DATGJK010000365.1, from coordinate 2,718 downwards.
CGTGGGAGCCAAACTCGGAAGGTGCATGTAGTCAATGCCGCAGATCGCCTTCAGGAAATAGCGAAGATCATCGCGTTTTGAGAAACCTGCCAGCTGCGAGACGTTGTTCAGCCGCACATCGATGAGCCGCCGGACCCCGGCAGCGCAAAGACGCGTGAAGAAACTCTCGGCGGTTGATTGCGTGAACCCGATCGTGTAGATCTTCATCCTGCTGATGACTGTCCCCACAGTTCGAACTGCAGCGCGTCGTCAGACTCCTTCCGGTATGCGATTTGGCTGCCTTGCGTCTCGTAGGCAAGCGCCATCATTTGCTCTCCAGTCCACGACGGATACATCTCGGAAATGCGCAGCCGCTGCATCAGCCGATGCATGGTGGCCTCATGCTCTTCGATCAGACCATTCTCGAGAATGTGCCGGACAGGAACCCCTCGCGCCAGAAGATGACGACTCACCAGGATGCAGCGATGGCACATCAGCGGATCGCTCTCCGCACACATAAGAGCCATGCGATGCGTCGCACGACCCTTGCTTATCCGGTCCAGACCGGCCTGGAAAGGTGCAGTCGCGGCCAGCCGGTCGTACTGGACTTTTCCCTCAACGTAGCAGCTCTCGTCCGAAGTGCGCGCGCCCAGTTCGCCGCCGAGGAAGACGTAGTGGATGCGGGCACGGGTCAGATCGCGCTTCAGCGCGTCCTGGTTGAATTCCGCATTGAACTTGCTGAAAGGCTGTGAGCGAACGTCGGCGATAACGGCGATGGTGTTTTCGCGCAGGAGCCCGAGGAATTCGGCGAAGCTGCGACCGGAATAGCCGATGGTGAAAACGTCAGCCGCCACGATCGCGCTCCTTAGGCGATGACGCCCGCAATCAGCTTATAGCAGGCGTTCTGGCTCTCGAAGAGTTCGCTGACGCTGAGGCAGAGCAGCGGGGAGCGCAGATACTTGGTTGCGCCGGGGCGCGCATCCAGAAACTCCCGCTCGATGGCCCCGTCAGTGACAGAGAAGGTGTAGTCGAATCCTGCGAGGCTGAAGAACCCGCGGATCACGTTGCGAGCCTGCCGGTACGGGCCTCCTTCGCTCTGCACTTTGATGAACAGTGATTTGGGCTGGACCAGCTTGAGCGAGCTGGTCAGCTGCGCGGCGGCATCGGCCGGGATCTTGTCATTGATCCCGAATTTCGTGGAGCCGCCGTCGAACCACAGACATCCGGCCTCCGGCTCAATCGCCGACACGAGCTCCTCGCGGCGAAGCGCACCACGCCGGGTCCAGCAGGCTTTTGCGTTGATCAGGTGGTCTTCGCGGTGACAGAAGGCGGGGCGTGGCTGCAGGAACTCAACCTGAATGAGGTCCAGGAGCTCCGGCTCGCCGCCATCCACATACAAATGTTCGAATTGCAGCTCCCCCTTGGGCGCGCTGCTGACCGGGCGGATCCACCCTTTGGGTTCTGAGCCGTTCAGTTCCAGGCCGGCGATGCATCGACCCGAATATTTGCGGGAATTGGCGAGGCAGACGATCGTGCGCGAGTAGGTCAATGCGGCCCAGGTCTGAAGAGTCGCGCTCACTATAGCGTCGCAGGCGCACCAGAATCCGTGATGCGCGGGGGCTTTGTCATTCATTGGTAATGTGCGTTCACCGAAGCGGGAAAGCGGAAGGTCCTCGCTCGCAAAGCGCCCGGCACAGGTCCCGTTCGCACTCTGCGCCCGATTTCGCACACATTCGTCAGACCTGGTGCGTTATCTCTCCCGGCGTCAACCGCCCCGCTGCTACCCCTTCGGCGCAGCCAGCTTCGCCGTCGCCGAACCCGCGGGCTGATCCTCCGCGAGCGGCAGCCGCACCTCGATCGTCCCGATGCGATCCGTAGCCACGTCGCGCACCGCCACCCTGAGCCACTGCGCCGTCGTCGGCACGTCCAGCGTCTGCTCGGCGCGGAAGAGTGGCGGATCGCCCTTCTTTGCGCCCGGCCCGGCCTGCAGCCGCACCGCGTTCTGCGAGACGCCGTTCAGCATCTTGCCGTCCGCGTCGTACGCGCACGCCGCGAACTCCAGCACCTGTCCCGTGCGCACTTTGGCCTGCTGGTCGAGCACCAGATATTCGATTGCGTACTTCCGCAGCGGAATCGGCGCGGGCGTCTTTGCCGGATGGTTCCGCCTGCGCAGCACAAAGTACGCCGGCTGCATCTGCAGGTCGGCCATCTGTTCGCGCGTCGCCATCACCGGAGCCGCCGCCCGGATCTCCGCCCGAAACAGCACGTCGTGCGCCAGCGGCGCGCCGCGCACCATATAGGCCCACATCGAGTCGCCCGGATGATGCGCCACCGGATGATTCGCTGTCGCCTCCGCCACGCGCTTCTCTTCGGAGGTCAGCGGCTTGTCCGGATCGTCGTCGTAGTAGAACAGCCGATACGCAAGCGAGTATCCTGGCTTGTCCAGCTTCACCCGGATCTGGTGTATCTTGCCGTCGTACGCGTGTCCCTGCGGCTCATAGGTCATCTCGTAGTAGCTGCCGCCGTCTTCGGTCGCCTCAACAATTGCCTGGGCCACATCGTTACGGCCGTAGTACGCCTGCCCGCCCGTAGCATCCGCCGTCCGCTGCGCCATCACGTCGATGCCGCCCCACCCCGCCTGCGGATCCAGTCCCTGCACGTCTACCGGATACACCGACACCTGCGCATTGTTCAGCGCGTCCCACGCCTCGTGCATGGCGCGTTCCTGGTAATCGATAT
>DATGJK010000364.1:0-6423 GCA_035295245.1 Acidobacteriaceae bacterium | reverse complement strand
AACCAGCTGCCCCAGGTGATAGCTCGTGTGCTGCCCCGCAAGCAGCACTTCTCGCAAGATGGTCTGCCCCTCGCCCCACGGAATCGCAGCGTAGAAATTCGTAGTGGGCTCGCCAATCAGCTGCTCGAACAATGCCAGGTCCTTCTCCACCGCATTCACCGACGCATTCCACGCGTCCTCGCTCGGCGGAGCCTCTTCCTTCGGCCAGTAATCGGCAGGCCAATCCGGCTGAACGTATTTTGGATTGGTCGAGAAATCGTACAGATCATGCAGCGCGATCCGGATATGCTCCAGCAGCTGCCATGCGGAGTGCGCGGCGCCTTTAGGTTTCGCGCCGCGCTTATCTTTGGGAAACCCCTCGATGACGGTTTTCAGTTCGGCGTGCGCGCTGCCGCCGCGCAGGAATTCCACCAGCTGCTTGCGCAGCGCGTGGTCCTCGGCACGTGCCATGGATCTTCTCCTCTTCGGCGTTGGATGCGAAGCCGCTCACTCCGGACGCAACATCTGCGTGCATCCCGCCCATCGCCGCGCTTTCGCTCAGGAGGACCAGTCGCCAGGAACTAGCTACTCGCTACCAGCTCCCGCTTCTCCGCGAAGAGGTTCCCCAACCGGCGGATCTGCGCACCCACGCCGCGCAGCTTTTCCTCGATATGCTCGTAGCCGCGGTCGATGTTGTACACGCGGTCCAGAATCGATTCTCCATCGGCCACCAGCGCCGCCAGCACCAGCGACGCCGACGCCCGCAGGTCCGAGCACATCACGGCAGCCGCTGACAGCGGTGTCTTGCCCCGCACCGTCGCTGTCCGCCCATCGACGCGGATATTCGCGCCCATCCGCACCAGTTCCTGCACGTGCATAAAGCGGTTCTCGAAGATGTTCTCCTTCACCAGCGATGCACCATCGGCCTGCGTCATCAGCGCCATGTACTGCGCCTGCATGTCCGTCGGAAACCCGGGATACTCTTCCGTCGAGATATCCGCCGCCTTCAGCGCGCCGTCAGCGCGCACCCGGATCCGCTCGCGGTCCAGGATATCGATCTGCGCCCCGCACTCCTGCAGTTTGCCGATCACCGCCCCCAGATGCGCCGGGTTGCAATTCGTCACGCACAGATCGCCCGCGGTAATGGCGCCGGCAATCAGAAACGTCCCCGCCTCGATGCGATCCGGATGAATCCGGTGCCGCGCGCCGTGCAGCTTCTGCACGCCACGCACGCGAATCGTCGAAGTCCCCGCCCCATGGATCTGCGCTCCCATCGCGGTCAGCAGTGCCGCCAGATCGCTCACCTCCGGCTCGCGCGCGCAGTTCTCCATCACCGTGTCGCCCTCGGCCAGCGTGGCTGCCATCATCAGATCCTCGGTGCCGGTCACCGTAATCTTGTCGAAAAGAATATGCGTGCCCTTCAGCCGCTCGGCCCGCGCCTCGATGTAGCCGTGCTCGTAGCTGATCTGCGCGCCCATCATTTCCAGTCCCTTGATGTGCAGATCGATCGGCCGCGCCCCGATCGCGCATCCGCCCGGCATCGACACCCGCGCCGTGCCCAGCCGCGCCACCAGCGGGCCCAGCACCAGCGATGACGCCCGCATTGTCTTCACAATCTCGTACTTTGCTGTCGGATCGGTCAGCGAACGGCAGCTGATCGTCGTGCGATGCTGCGCCCGCCCGTAGCCCAGCTCCACCTCGCCGCCCATCGAGACCAGCAGCTTGCGCTCCGTCTCGATGTCCCGCACCTGCGGAACGTTCTCGAGCACGACCTCGTCGTCGGTCAGGATCGCCGCCGCCATGCACGGCAGCGCCGAGTTTTTCGACCCGCTTACCCGAATTGACCCAATCAGCGGATTCCCGCCGCGAATGACAAATTTATCCATATTTCAGCTTCAGTGTAGCCCGAGGTCCCGAGCCCGCCGCAATGACGAGCAAGTATTCAGTTGCGAAGAAGGCGTCGCACACCCGAAAGCGAAGCTCCGATAAGGGGGAAATTCAGAAACGTCTCCCAGCTCGCTGGACCAGGGAGCCGGGCCCTGCAGCTTCTCTATTGCTTGTTCTTCGGCGCTGCCGTCCCCTGCGACGGCGCAGCGTCTTCCGTCCAGATCACTTCACCGGGACGCGCATAGTGCAGCCGCTCCCGCGCCTCGTGCTCAATCGCATCCGGATCCGACTGCAATTCCTTCACCTGCTGCTGCAATTTCGCATTCTGCTGCTCGAGATCGCTGATGCGCTTTTCCACCATTCGCCCTTCGGCCCGCTTCTGCTGGTAGGAATTGACTCCATTCGCTCCGAAGAATGCGTGGTAACCAAAGAAAATCGCGCAGAGCACAACCGCGGCCGTCGCGATCCGCCGCCGCATCCGGTAGATCAGCGCTGCCGCGCCCAAAACGGCTTGCTGCCCCGCGCTCAGTTCCTTTTTCTGATTCCCCATCACGCCCGCTGTTCCTGTTACCGATACTTACGAAAGCACCCACGCCTTCGCCGCTTCGCTCAGCGGCTCGAGATCGCTCTCTTTGCGCGCTTCCGAATAAACGCGCACCACCGGCTCTGTCCCGCTCAGCCGGTAACAAACCCACGACCCATCCGCCAGAACCAGCTTCAACCCATCGGTCCGCACCACCTGCGAAACCTTGCGCCCACCGAGATCTGCCGGATCTTTCTTTACCTTCTCAGTGAACTTTTCCTTCACCTCGGGAGTCAAGCGGAAATTCTCTCTTTTCGGGTAGAAGGAACCAACGCGGTCAAATAGCTTTCGTAACTGCTCGCCCAGACTCTGTTTCCGCACCGCCACCATCTCCGCGCAGAGGAGCCCGGCGATTACGCCGTCCTTCTCGGGCACATGGCCGCGAATCGTCAGCCCCGCGCTCTCTTCTCCCCCGATCGCAATGGCATCCTTGTTGATCAGCTCCCCGATGTACTTGAACCCTACCGGTGTCTCGTACAGTTTCACCTTGTAATGGTCGGCCAGAGCATTGATCAGGTTGGTCGTTGCCACCGACTTGGCCACGCCGTTCTTCCACCCGCGCGTCTCCACCAGATAGTCGAACAGCAAAGCGATAATGTAATTCGGCTGAATGAAGGTCCCGTCGGCATCCACAATTCCAAAGCGGTCCGCATCGCCGTCGGTGGCAATCCCAATCGCCGCGCCCATCTCCTTCATCTTCTTTTTGCAGGCATCCAGCAGATGATCGTCGGGCTCCGGCGCGTGGCCGCCAAACAGCACGTCGCGATAGTCGTGCACCGTCTCGGTCTGCACTCCGTGCTCTCGCAGAATATGGCAGCTATACCCGCGTGCCGCGCCCCAGAAGGGATCGAAGACAACCTTCAGGCCCGCCTTCCTGATCGCCGGAAAATCGACCAGCTCGCCCAGCCTCTTCAAATAATCCGGCTTCACGTCCACTTGCTCGAACTTCTGTCCGCCATCCTTCGGCGCCGCCACATCGCCCAGCTTTTGCACGTTCGCCTCGATCTGGCCGGTCACCTCCGGCAGTGCCGGCGCGCCGTCCGGAGTCGAGTATTTGATCCCGTTGTATTCCGGAGGATTGTGCGAAGCCGTGAAGTTGATCGACCCGCCCGTCTTCCGCTGGCGCACTGCATAGGCAATCGCGGGCGTCGGAGCGGGGTCCGAGATCACCAGCGGCGTCACGCGATGGCTCGCCAGCACTCTGGCGGCCTCAGCTACAAACATTTCGCCCAGGAAACGCGGGTCGCGGCCCACCAACACCGTCTTCGATCCACTCTGCGACGCGACATATTGCGCGATCCCCGTGACCGCCCGCCGAATGTTCGCGAGGGTGAAATCTTCCGCGACAATCGCACGCCACCCCGAAGTCCCAAATTTGATTTCGGCCGTCATGCTCGTTCCTCTTTTCAGTTGCTGCGACGTATGATGCCAGTCAGTCAATGATTGTATCGGCACAACACGCACGCCTGGTTCTCTCCACGGCCGGCAGCCGGGAGGAAGCCGAAACCATCGCCGAATCCCTCGTCGAGCAGGGGCTCGCCGCCTGTGTCAACCTCATCCCTGGACTCACTTCCATCTACCGCTGGCAGGAAACGATCGAACGCTCCGAGGAAGTCCTGCTCGTCATCAAGACCGTCGAGTCCCGGCTCGCCGCTCTCGAAGCGGCCCTGCGCGCGCTGCATTCCTATGAGGTTCCCGAATTCCTCGTTGTCATTCCCGAACGGAGTGGCGAGGACTACCTCGCCTGGCTCACCGCCTCAACTTCCCGGACAAAATAAATCTGCACCGCCCGCCGCAGACTGCTCCATCGGCCCCCGCCGCACCTTAGACTGGATTCCCGGAACAAGCTGTAACGATTCAAAAGCACCCGCAATTTCCCCACATTGATCTGCGGCCATGCGCGAAGACACGCTCCGTCGGGAAGTAGACCAGTTCATCCTCGACGAAATCGACAGCGTTCCGCACCTCGAAGCCCTGCTGCTTCTGTGGAACCGCCGCCCGCGTGTCTGGTCCGTGGACGAACTCGCCCATCAGCTTTACATCTCGAGCGATCAGACAGCCGAAGTCATCCGTGATCTGCAGTCGCGGGACTTGGTCACCTTCGACGCAGGCCAGTGCGCCTGGAACGAAAGTTGGCCCAATCCCGAGCTGATCGGGGGCGTGGATCGCCTCTGGCGCCGTGAGCTGATCCGCATTTCCAGGCTGATTCACTCCAAGGCCTCGCCTTCCGTCCGCCAGTTCGCGAGCGCCTTCCGCTTTAAGAAATCGCAGAATGCTGCTGAAAAGGAACCGAAAAAGGATTAGAAAGTCGCCATGGCTGCTGCTGTTTACATTCTGGGATTCCTGGTCACGCTCATCTGCGGCGTGCTGCTCTCCCGCGCTTACGCAGCCGGCAGAAAGCGGCTGCTCCTCTGGAGCGCCATCTGCTTTTTCGGGCTCGCCGTCTCCAATCTGCTGGTCTTTCTTGACCTTGTGGTGTTTCCGCAGGTCGATCTGTATCCGGCGCGCCTGATCACCGCAGCGCTGGCCATGATCATCCTTCTTTACGGGCTCATCTGGGAGGGCGAACGATAATGGAAGGCTCCATCGTAGAAGGCTTTCTCCTCGGCGTCATCGCCGTCACCTCGCTGCTTGCGGCGCTCTATTTTCTCCGCTTCTGGCGCGACACCCGCGATCCCCTGTTCCTCGCCTTTTCCGCGGCATTCTTCATCGAAGGCGTCAACCGCACCGCGCGCATCTTCTTTGCCAATCCCAGCGAGGCCAGCCCGTGGGTCTTCATCGTGCGTGCCTGCGCATTTCTGATCATCATTGCCGGAATCATCGGCAAGAACCGCTCCCGCGCGCGTCAGATCTGATTCCGCTGCTCTGCCTTCCATCCGTTCCCGGATGCAGTCGCACACGCCAAAATACGAAGGTGCGGCAGAATGATCCGCCGCACCCTCTCGACTCCCTGCCGTTTATTGCCTGCCCTTATCCTTCCGTCGCCCCATGGCACTTCTTGTACTTCTTGCCCGAGCCGCATGGACAGGGATCGTTCCGCCCCACCTTCTCGCCCACGCGCCGCTGCGCAGGGCCCGAAGCATCGGCAGCACCTGCCATGCGCGCGTGTTCCAGTTCGCGCTTCTTCTTGCGCTCGAACTCCCGCTCCAGCTCGTCGATCGTCGTCGAGGGCGTTCGCGTCGGAATCGGAATCGGCGGCGGAGGCGTCGCACCCGCAGGCAAACCTGGCTGCCGGTGACCATTGCCTGATCCGTCGGCCGAGGCAACAGGAGGCGCTGCCGGAATCGCTGGCCGCGGACGCGCCACAATCTCCACCGGCTGACCATCCGGCCCCACAATGCGCATCAGGAAGAGGAAGCGCACAGTGTCTTCCTGGAAGCGCTCCATCATCCCCTCGAACATCTCGAAGGATTCCTTCTTGTAGGCCACCAGTGGATCCTGCTGCGCATACCCGCGCAGCCCGATCCCTTCCTTCAGGTGGTCCATGTTCAGCAGGTGATCCTTCCACAGGCCGTCCAGCACGCTCAGCATGATCATGCGCTCGTGAAAACGCATCTGCTGCGAGCTGATCAGCTGCTCCTTCGCGTCGTAGCGCGCCTTCAGCCGCTCGAAGATCGCCTCGCCCAGCTCGTGCCGCGTCATCTGCTGGTACTCCGGCAGTTCAGCTGCCAGATCGAATCCAAACAGCCCCTGCAGCTTGCCGCTCAGTTCCTTGAAATCCCACTGGTCGGGGTGAATCTTCTCGCTGGCGTACTCGTCGAGCAGATCGCTCATGAGGTTCGGAACGTAATCCTCGATGATCAGCTCTTTCTGATCCAACCCCTCCAGCAGCTGGCGGCGCAGGCCGTAGACGGCCTCGCGCTGCTTGTTCATCACGTCGTCGTACTCGAGCAGGTGCTTGCGGGCCTCAAAGTTCTGGCCCTCCACCATCTTCTGCGCCTTCTCGATCTGGTTTGAGACCATGCGCGACTCGA
>DATGJK010000363.1:0-16710 GCA_035295245.1 Acidobacteriaceae bacterium | reverse complement strand
AAATCGAGCAGGGCTTTGTCGCGGCCCATGCGTGAGCTGGCGCCGCCGGCGAGGATGAAAGCGTTCACCGGCCTAGCCTCGCGGCAGGAAGGCGCTGATTTGCTGCACGGCCATCTGCGGGTTCTCCACTTCGACGATCAGCTCGTTGTAGCGCTCGTCACGGAGTTCGATCACGACCGTCTTCTCAGGGTGGTGAACGTCCCAGAAGATTCGCTGGCCGTGCTGATAGAAGGTGCCTGCTGTGATAACGCCGGGAATTTGGGTGCCGGGCATGCGAATGCCGTGCAGCCAGCCGCGGGCGATCTCAGAATCTGCCCGGATGCCGGTGATGTGCTCGAGGGGAATCTCGAGCGAGCTTTTCAAAGCCCAGAGCTTGTCGGCTCCGAGCACGTGCAGCACCAGCTTGCCTTCCTGAATAGAGAGGTCGACCATGATGTCCTCACGCGGCGATTCTAAACGGCCACTCGCCGCGTTTGCGGGCGCGGAGCATATAAAGGGCGGTACCCGCAACTGCAACGACAACCGCATAAAGAAATTCACGGCGCGCGTTGGGCCGCGAGATAAGAATGAAGAGGAATCCAGCCAGCGCGAAGAGCGGCGGCAAGGGATAAAGCCATATTCGGAAAGGACGCGGAAGGCTGGGCTCGCGCTTGCGGAGGAGGATGACCCCAATCTGCTGCAGCAGGTACTGCAGCACGATGCGTATCACGACCAGCGCGGCAATGGCCTGTGCCAGCGAGAGAAAGCAGAACGCCGCCGCAACCAGGCCGAGCGCGAGCAGCGAGAAATCCGGAAAATGGCGGCGCGGATGCAGGTGGGCGAAGATGCGAAAGTAGTTCCCATCGAGCGCGGCGGCATAAGGGACGCGCGAGTATCCGAAGAGCAGCGCAAACACCGACGAGAGCGCGGTCCACATGATCAGTACGGCCATCACCTGGGCAGTCGCCGAGCCGAAGGTACGTGCAACCATATCGGCAACCGCGGTGCGTTGCATATGCGCCGCCGGAATCACCCCGAGCACGCTGATGTTCATCGCGATGTAGAGCGCCGCCACGGCAACGATGGAGAGCAGCACAGCGCGCGGAATCGTCCGTCCCGGATCGCGCACTTCCCCACCAAGGAAGCAGACGTTGTAATAGCCCCAGTAGTCGTACGTGGCGATGAGCGTCGCCGATCCCAGACCGGCAAAAAAGGCCGGAGTGAAGGAGAGCGCGTGCGGCGGCATTTGTAACAAATGCGGGTGAAAATGCGAGAAGCCCGCGGCGATCACGAGGGCCAGCGCGGCCATGACTCCGGCAAAGAGCACCCAGGCCATGCGGGACACGGTGCGAACATCGCGCCACAACAGCACGACCAGCAACAGACAAACACTCGCCGCCAGGAAGCTGGTGCGCGGGATGCGAATGAAATTCGCGTGCACAGCGGGAAAGAGAAACGCAGCGTACTCGGCAAATCCGATGCACCCCGACGCGATGGAAAGCGGCGCGCTGAATCCAAGCTGCCAAATATAAAGAAAAGAAACGAAGCGGCCGGCGCGCTCGGGACCGTAGATTTCCCGCAGAAAAACGTACGATCCGCCCGCTTCCGGCATCGCCGCGCCCAGTTCCGCCCACACCAGCCCATCGCATACCGCAATCAGCGCGCCCAGAATCCAGCCCAGCAGGGCCTGCGAACCGCCCATCGCTGTCACGATCAGCGGAAGCGTAATGAACGGCCCCACGCCGATCATGTACATCATATTCAGCGAGACGGCGCTTGGCAGGCCGATGCGGCGCTCCAGACGCGGCTGAGTGCCGCTCGGCGCCGTTGTGGGCAGGTTCGAGGCCATCTCCTGACTTGTACCAGATCACGTCACGGTACACTGATTTTTCATCACTTATGGCCTTCTTCTCAGCTCTCAACCTTCACGGAATGCATCGCGCCGCCGCCCTCATCGGCTTCTGCGCGGTGCCGCTCACAGCCGCGGCGCAGGTCGTGCCCTGGCAGACGCAGATTGCCGCATCGTCCGACGCGCAGACGCTGCCCGAGGACCGCGGTGCCGATGGCCTGGCTCAGACGCTGCGCAAGCTCAATACCTGGGGAAGCTTGCTGTTCATCGTGGCCCATCCTGACGACGAAGACGGCGGCATGCTGACGTACGAGTCACGTGGGAACGGCGTGCGCACCGGCATCCTGACGCTGAATCGCGGCGAAGGCGGGCAGAACGCGATGTCCGATGAGAGCTACGATGCGCTGGGACTGATCCGGACCAACGAGCTGCTGCTGGCCGATCAGTATTCGGGCAGCCAGCAGGTCTTCACGCGCGTGGTGGATTACGGCTTCTCCAAGACGCTGGACGAAGCGCATGACAAATGGGGACACGATCGCGTTCTGTGCGATGTGGTGCGTGAGGTGCGCACGTTTCGCCCGCTCGTTCTGGCGTCCACCTTCACCGGCAACATCACCGATGGGCATGGACAGCATCAGGCATCCGGCGAAGCGAACCAGGAAGCTTTTGCTGAAGCCGGCGATCCAAAGGTATGTCCCGATCAGATCGCCGAAGGCCTTCGTCCCTGGTCGCCGGTGAAGGTCTACGCCCGCGTACCATTCTTCGGCGCGAGCAGCCGCGGCATCTTCGATTACGCGACGAATAAATGGTCGCCGGTGCGCTTCTACGATTACGTCGCCAGGCAGTGGACCACCAACTATCCGGCGCCGACGCTCGAGATTCCCGAGGGTACATGGGATCCGGTTCTCGGCGAGACCTATCTGCAAATGGCGCGCACCGGATGGGGCTTGCAGAAATCGCAAAACGGCGGCGGAACGCTGCCCCTGCCGGGACCGTCCAATACCGGGTATCATCGGTTCGGATCGCGTGTGCCCGCGCAGGAGAAGGAGAATTCCTTCTTCGACGGAATCGATACTTCACTGCCCGGCATTGCCTCTCTTGTGCACTCGGGCGATACAGGATTCCTGGTCGCCGGTCTCAGAGAAATTCAGCAGGATGTGAATGTCGCGCGCGATCTGACACAGCATCCGGAGAAGATCGCCCCGGAACTGGCCGCAGGCTACAAAACGACTCAGCAGCTGATCGAAAACGTGAACGGCAGCGCGCTCAGCGCAGAGGACAAAGCCAACGTCGTCCACGAGCTGGACATCAAGCTGGCGCAGTTCAACACCGCACTGGCGCAGGCGCTCAGCCTCGAAGTGAACGCCCTGGTGACGCCGAAGACGGCGACAGGAGAGAATCCCACGCCGCCGACGACGCCGCAGGATGTGCCGCCGACCGTCACGCCGGAGTCGGAGATCGACGTACGCGTGCATGTCACGGCCGCGGAGCCCTGGGGACCCTCGCCAGAAGGATTGCAGCTCGCGCGGACCTGGCTTGAGAATCCCAATGGCGACCACTGGCCGGTCACGCGCCTGGGAGCGCCGGGGCTCGATGCCGTGACCAGCGAGGCGGGCGATGCGATCTTCCGTGTCCAGGTGCCGCACAGCGCATCGCTGGCGCGGCCTTACTTCACCCGCCAGAACACGGAGAAGCCGTACTACGACATCACCGATGCGCGCTGGCTGAACCTGCCGTTTGCGCCTTATCCCTTAGCCGGGTGGGCGGAATTCCACTACATGGGTGTGCCAATCCGCATCGGTCAGATCGTCCAGACCGTGCACCGCGTCCACGGCATCGGCGGCGTGTACCAGCCGCTGGCCGTCGTCCCGCAGCTTTCAGTGAATTTGCCGGCCAGCGCCGGGGTCGCGCGGCTCGGGGCCACGGCGATTCCCTTCCCGGTAACGATCAGCAACCAGCAGCAGAGCGGCGCCCAGGGAACGCTGCACCTGGAATTGCCCACCGGCTGGACTGCCGATCCGCCGCAGGCGGATTTCCAGTTGACGCCGGAAAGTAGCCGGAACGTTTTGTTCACGCTGCATCCGGGGCAGCTCCGCGATCAGAACTACGAAATCAGCGTTGTGGCGCAAAGCGGAAACGACCAGTTCACTGAAGGATTCACGACCGTCGGCTATCCCGGGCTGCGTCCTTATTACCTGTACAGCCCGGCGAAGTACCGGCTGCGCGGCGTGGATGTACACGTACCCGAGGGGCTCAGGATCGGCTACATCATGGGAACAGGCGATGATGTGCCCGCGGCGCTCGCGGAGATTGGCGTTCAGCCCCATCTGGTCTCGGCCGAAGAGCTGGCGCAGGGCAATTTGTCAGGCTATGACGCAATTGTCGTTGGCATCCGCGCGTATTCCTCGGTGCCGGATCTCGAGGCTGAAACACCCCGCCTGCTCGACTACGTTCGCAATGGCGGCACGGTGCTGGTGCAGTACCAGAGCGTCCAGTTCCCGGCTCCGTACACCCTCGCGCTGGGGCGCAATCCAGAGAAAGTCGTGGATGAGACCACGCCCGTGACCCTAACCGATCCGCAGAATCCGCTCTTCACCTGGCCGAACACCATCACCTCTGCCGATTTCAACGGCTGGCTGGAAGAGCGCGGTCACTCTTTCCTGGGCTCCTGGTCGCCGCAATACAAGGCGCTCACCGAGACCCACGATCCCGGACAGGATCCGCAAAAGGGCGGCCTGCTCTATGCGCGCGTCGGCAAGGGCAACTGGATGTACATGGCCTATGCGGTCTACCGCCAGCTTCCGGAGGCAGTGCCCGGCGCGTACCGGCTTCTGGTGAACCTCATCGCGGCGGGGAAGAACCAAGCGCTCCGCTGAATTTCCGTCCGTGGCTCTTAATGTGTTGAAAAACTGGCAGTTGACCCGCTCTTCCTGCGGCGTTTTTCACGAACATTCATTGCAGATTCTCCAGTTATTAACAATCGCCTGCGACGATGCCAACTGGGTAGCAGCAGGCCGCTCGGAGTTGTCGTAGCTTCACGCTGCCCTGCTCCGGCCACGTCTGCCGCTGCTCTGCCTTCCCCCAACAATCGGCTTCATCGTCCACGCAATTTTCAACTGAGAGAGGCGGAATGACGAATATAAGTAAGGCGCTTGCCGCGCTGGCGCTCGGTGTGGCTGTGGCCACCGGATACGCGCAAACCACGGCCGGCTCCCCCGCAAGAAAACCGGTTCACCATTGCTCCCGCACCACTGCGACCGTGCACAAACCTTCTGTGGAATCGCAGATTGAAGAGCTGAAGAACGAGATGCAGGAGCAGAGGGGGCAAATCGATTCCCTGAAGCAGCAGCTCTCCGATCGCGACGCGCAGCTGCAGCAGGCGCAGCAGGCTGCGCAGCAGGCCCAGCAGTCCGCAGCTGCCGCTCAGCAGGCCGCGAGCGCAGAGCAGCAGACGCTTTCGTCGAACACCCAGGCCGTCTCCAGCCTCCAAACTTCAGTCAACGATTTGAAGTCGAGCAACACGGAATTGGCGACATCCGTGAAGAAGCAAACCGACGAGGTGAAGAAGGCGATTGAAAGCCCAGACGCGATTCATTTCAAGGGCGTCACTCTCTCGCCGACAGGCAGCTTCCTCGCGGCGGAAACCGTATGGCGCCATGGAGCGACGGGCGGCGACATCAACACGCCCTTCACGAGCGTGCCTCTGGACAATTCCGACAACGCGCAGCTCAGCGAGTTTTTCGGCAGCGGCCGTCAGTCCCGTGTGGCGATGAAGGCAGTGGGCAAGACCGACCACGTCGTCTACACCGGCTACTACGAGGCTGACTTCCTGAGCGCGGGCATCACCTCGAACAACAACCAATCCAACAGCTACACCCTGCGCCAGCGCCAGTTGTGGGGCGACGCGCTGGTGGACAGCAGCTGGGATTTTTCAGGCGGCACCGGTTGGTCGCTGGTGACGGAGACCACCCAGGGTGAGACGCGCGGCACAGAAGTTCTGCCGGCCACCATCGACTCGCAGTACACCGCCGGCTTTGTTTGGGGGCGTCAGTACAGCTTTCGCGTGACGAAGGATTTTGCGCACAAGTTCTGGATGGGCCTTTCGGTGGAAAATGCTGAGACACTGAACCCGGCAGGCAGCAATCTCCCGACGAACCTCCTGATTGGCTCCGCAGGCACCGGCGGCGGACTGTATAACTCCACCGCGAATTACTCGTTCAATTACACGCCCGATTTCGTTGGGAAGCTCGTCTTCCAGCCGAAGTTCGCGCACGTTGAATTATTCGGGATTGAGCGCAACTTCCGCGATCGCGTCTATATCTCCACCACCAGTTCCGCCGGCGCCTTCAACTCTTCGGCTGTCGGGTCGGGCATTGGCGGCGGCTTTCGTACCGGGAAAAAGGTCGTGGTTGGCCTGAAGGGGCTCTACGGCAAGGGCATGGGCCGCTACGGCTCTTCCACGATTGCTGATGTCACGCTTCGCCCCGATGGTGAAATCGATCCGCTGAAGGCCTTTTCCGCACTCAGCACGCTGGAGTTCAATCCCTCGGGCCGCCTGAATATTTACTTCAATTACGGTGGTGATTATGTCTACCGCCACTACACCGGCAAGGAAGGCTATGGCTCGCCGCTGACGAATATGTCGGGCTGCTTGGTCGAGCCTGTAGCTGGTACCGCAGCCGTGAACGGCGGCGATGGCTTCTCGCCCTCGAACCCGGCGAACTGCGGCAACCAGAACAAGGACGTCCAGGAATTCACCATGGGCGACTGGTACTACTTCTACAAAGGCCCGAAGGGCGGCCTGCGCTTCGGCCTGCAGTACGCGCGCTTCGAGCGCGATCTGTGGTCGGGGGCAGGCGGCGCAGCCAATCCAGGCGGCGGCGCGAAGGGCGTCGACAATATGTTCTGGACCTCGTGGCGCTATTACCTGCCGTAAAGCAGGCAACAGGCAATGGGCAACAGGGAATAGAAAAGGACCCGTCGCGGCGGGTCCTTTTTGCGCTCCGTCTTGCTGGCTAGCTGACTCGCTGCTCCCTCAAGCCACCGGCTGCTCTTCTTCCAGCACCGGACCGTGCGTTGCCGCCGAGGGTGCAGACGGCTGCGGAGCGGGAGCATCGCCGATGCGTTTCGAATAGTGGCATTCCACCGCATTCTGCGGCTCCTCCACCTTCTGCCCTTTGCGCGGACGCCGCTTCGGCATCATCTCCTTGTTGTTCGGGCAGACGAGGTAAAGGCCGCCATCGATGACACGCTCCACCACGTATTTCGAGCCGCACTGCGGACAGGCCTGCGCGACCGGCTTCAGGTTCGAAGTGAAGTCGCACTTCGGATACCGCGTGCACCCCCAGAAAATATTCCCGGTGCGCGCTTTCCGCTCGGCAATATCGCCTTCGCCGCACTTCGGGCACTTCAGCCCTTCGATCAGGTTCTGCTTAATGTACTTGCACTTCGGATAACCGGAGCAGGACACGAACTCGCCGTAACTGCCGGAGCGCAGCACGAGCTGCTTGCCGCATTTCGGACAAGTCTCGTCCAGCGGCTGCGCCGGTTTCTGCTGCTGCTTCTGCGAGAGGCGGCGAATCGTCTTGCAGGGCGGATCTTCGTTGTAGCCGGGGCACGCCATGTAAGCGCCGAACGGCCCCCGCCGCAGCACCATCACGCGCCCGCAATTCTCGCAGTATTCCTCAGCGGGACCGTTCTGGCCGTCGCTTGCCAGCAGATCCGGCTTCGATTCGTGATACTCCTTCGTGAAACTGCAGCTCAGCTGCTCCACAGTAACCTTCTGCCCCGTAGCCAGCGCCTGTTCGATGGCCGGCTTCAGCTCGGCTTTCGCGTTCACCTCGGCAACCGTGTTCGACTCATCCCCCTGCGTGGTCTTCACCAGCATGGGAAACTTCAGCTTCGAATCGATCTTCGCCAGCAGTTTCCTGGGGTCCTTCTTCCACGCGGTGGCGGGAACGAGCACAGGCTTCTCTTTGGCATACGCGCTGCACGCGTAGAACGACCCAAACTTCCCCCACTTCAGCACCAGCGGCGAGCCGCACACATCGCACTTCTCGTTCGTGGGCCGCTCCATCCGCTTCACGTTTTCCATGTGCTTCTCGGCGCGTTTCAATTCCTCTTCGAAATGCGCGTAGAAGGCCTTCAGCAGATCGGTCCAGCGCTCCTTGCCCTCTTCGATATCGTCCAGTTCCTCCTCCAGCTTCGCCGTGTACTGCGTGTCGAAGATGTACGGGAAGTTGTGGACGAGCAGATCGTTCACGACCGTGCCGATTTCTGTCGGGTAGAAACGCCCCCCGCGACCCGTGGGCGGAACCTTGGTGACGTATTCGCGGTCCTGAATCGTGGTGATGATGGAGGCGTACGTCGACGGACGCCCAATGCCCCGCTCTTCCAGCTCCTTCACCAGCGACGCTTCGTTGTAGCGTGGAGGCGGCTCCGTGAAGTGCTGTTCCGGCATGGTCCGCAGCAGGCGCAGCGAATCGCCGTCGCTCACCGGCGGCAGCACGTTCTTCAGCGACTCCTCGTCATCGTCCGGCGTGTCACTTTCTTCGTGGTAAACCTTCAGAAATCCGTCAAACTTCAGCACCGACCCCGTCGTGCGGAACTCGTACGTGCGATCGCCACGCGCGTCGATATTCACCGTCGTCTGGTCGAAGATCGCCGGCACCATCTGTGACGCAACAAAGCGCTGCCAGATCAGCTTGTAGAGCCGGTACTGCTCGTCGCTCAGATAGCGGCGAATTTCGTCCGGATGCAGGCCTGGATTCGTCGGGCGAATCGCCTCGTGCGCATCCTGCGCGTCCTTGGAGCGATAAATGTTCGCCTGCTCCGGCAGATACTGCCGGCCAAGCTTGCCGCCGATATACTCGCGCACAGCCGTCAGCGCTTCCGGTGCGACGCGCGTCGAATCGGTACGCATGTAGGTGATCAGACCGATCGTGCCTTCGTCCCCCAGATCGACGCCCTCATAGAGTCGCTGCGCGACGCCCATGGTGCGCTTCACGTTGAACCCCAGCTGCCGCGAGGCATCCTGCTGCAGCTTGCTGGTGGTGAACGGCGCGGCCGGAGAACGGCGGCGCTCCTTGCGCTCCACGCTGCGCACCGACCAGCGTGCCTTGCCGATCGCGGCGAGTATCGCATCAGCCGTTTTCTGATCCGGAACGCTGGGCGCGCTCACCGTCGGCACTTCGGCCTTCACGCCGTCGATGCCGACAAAGCGCGTAATGAATTCCTGCCCGTTTGGCTCCGGAGAGACCGCGGCGTCAATCGTCCAGTACTCGACCGCTTTGAACGCCTGAATCTCGCGCTCGCGCTCCACGATGAGGCGCACAGCCACTGTCTGCACCCGACCCGCGGAAAGTCCGCGTCGCACCTTGTCCCACAGAAGCGGCGAAATCTGATAGCCGACGATGCGGTCCAGCACGCGGCGCGTCTGCTGCGCATCCACGAGGTTCTCGTCGACATCCCGCGCATGCTCGAATGCCGCCTGCACCGCTTTCTTCGTGATCTCGTTAAACGTGACGCGGTGAATCTTGCTGCGGTCTTTGATCGAGGGCAGCAGCTGCATCTGCAGATGCGCGGCAATCGCCTCGCCTTCGCGGTCCGGGTCAGGCGCGAGATACACAGCGTCGGCGGTCGAGGCGAGCTTGCGCAGCTTCGCGACCACCTTCTCCTTGTCGGGCGTCACGATAAGCGTCGGCTTGAACGTGCGGTGCTTCAGCTCCACGCCGATGTCGCGCTTCGGCAGGTCCATAATGTGGCCGAACGACGCTTCGACGGTGTAGCTGTTCCCAAGATATTTGTTGATCGTCTTCGCTTTCGCGGGCGATTCGACGATGACCAGCGATTTACCCATTTTTTCCTTTTTCGAACCAGCAACACCCAGGCAGGGCTTTGCACTCAGCCTTTCGGGAAACTATCACGACTCGGCATTTTCAATCTACACGCAGACAACGCAGGGCCATGGGGACTGCCCAATCGACGCAGCAGGTAGCTCAGAAGCTCCTGACGTAATTTTTGCCTGGCAGTTGCTTGATTCTTCCCGCAAGTTCCAGCTCGAAAAGGGCGGTAAAGACTTCAGAAGAGCTCATTTCGGGCTCGAGCTTTTCCAGAATCTCATCCATCTGCAGGGCTTCATCATGACGAAGCACGCTGAAGACTCGGCCCTCGGCGGGGGAGAGCGGGGTTTCCTCGAATAACGATGCTACAGCACTGCCTTCGGATGCAAATCCCTCGCTCTGCTCCAGCTGGGCGCGGATATCGGTCGGCAGATCCTCCCAAACGTCCTCCCAGCAGGATGTGAGCTTTGCACCCTGTTTAATCAGCAGGTTAGGGCCCCAGGCATTTTTGTTGGTCACGTTGCCCGGAACGGCAAAGACCTCGCGGTTTTGCTCGAGCGCACAGCGGGCGGTCACCCGCGTACCGCTGTACTCAGCCGCCTCGACCACCAGCACGCCCACGCTGATCCCGCTGAGGATCCGATTGCGCCGCGGAAAATTTTGTGGAGCGGGAAATGTACCCAGTGGATACTCGGAAACAATCGCTCCCCCTCCGGCGATGATCTGCTCGGCAAGCGCCTTGTTCTCTTTTGGATAAATGACGTCAACCCCGGTGCCCCAGACCGCTACGGTCGGCTTCTTCGCGGCGAGAGCTCCCTTGTGTGCCGCGGTATCGATGCCGCGCGCCATACCGCTGAGGATCACCAACCCGCGCAGCGCCAGATCGCGCGCCAGCATCTCCGCCATGCCGGTTCCGTAGGGAGTGGGATGGCGCGTGCCCACGACGGCCACAATCGGCTTTGATAATAAGGATGCGTCGCCGCGAATCCAGAGCAGCGCCGGCGGATCGTAGATCTCGCGCAGCCGTTCCGGATATGCATCGTCGCGATACGTCAGAAGCGTCGCGCTGCTGGCCGCGAGTTTCTCCAGTTCCTGGTCGGCCGCGTGACCGGCTTCGCCCGAAGCGATGAACTGCGCCGCCTGCGCCGGAAACTCCAGCGACTCCAGTTCAGTGAGTGGCAGGTTCAGGACGCACTCCGCGCAGCCACGCTGCTCGATGGCGCGCAGCAGCCGGCGCGGTCCGATGCCCGGCGTGAGTGCAAGAGCCAGCCATGCGTGACGCTCCTGGAAGGAGCCGTCGCGTGCAGGAGCCGATGAAACGGCAGACGTGGTCACAGACAAAGGACTCCGGGGAGGCGCCGCATCGGCGTGTGCATGCAAGGCATGGGAATCTGCCCGGAGACTAGACGGGTGCTGGCAGAGGGTCAAGGGAAACTCTGCGCCCGCTGGTTACGGAAGCCACGTTATTCTGAAGGGTGCGTCCCGATCGTGTGCCCGCCCGCCTGCGCGTCTCCGCCATCCGCTTTCTCAATCCCGCTCCGCTGATGTGGAGCTTCGAGCACGAGCCCGACCGCTCCCGTCTCCTCAACCGTTACACGCTCTCGTCCGACACGCCCGCAGACTGCGCGGCGAAGCTGGCCTCCGGCGATGCGGATATCGGCCTGGTTCCCGTGGCGGCGCTTCCCTTCACGCCGTCCCTGGCCGTCATCCCCGGCTGCACCATCGCCTCCCGCGATCGCGTGCGCTCCCTCATCCTCGTGGTCCGCCACCCAGATGGGATCGCGGGCGTACGCCGCGTCGCGCTCGACACCGCTTCGCGTACCACTTCAACCTACACGCGCATTCTCTTCGCCCGCTTCTGGAAAACGCATCCGCAGTTCGTGCCGCATCCGCCGGATCTCGAACGCATGCTGGCGCAGGCCGATGCGGCGCTGCTCATCGGCGATCCCGCGTTGCTGGCGCTCGAAGACCGCGAAGCCCGCGAGCGCCGCACCGGCGAACGTCTGCTCTATCTCGATCTCGCACATGAGTGGTATACCTTCACCGGCACAGTGTGGGTCTCGGCCGTATGGGGCCTGCGGCCCGAAGCGATTACTGCTTCGGGCATTCCGGCCGAGCAGGTGGTCGAAGATTTCCAGCGCTCCCGCGACGCGGGCCTCTCCCATATCAACGATCTCGCGGACGAGTGGGCAGCGAAGATCGCAGTGCCGCGCGCGACCATCCACACTTACCTGTCGCAGAACATCTGGTATGTGCTCGACGACGCGTGTCTCGCGGGTCTGGAGCTCGTCTTCCGCTACGGCGTGGAATGCGGCGCGCTGCCGGCGGCGCCGCATCTGCGGTTCCTCTGACCGCTACGTAATATCGTCCGTGTCAAACGGCGACTTTACCCCGACCCCCTGCACCTGGTTGACCAGGTCTCGCACTACGTCCTCAAGCTGGCGCTGGCTCTCCATCACGGCAGACATCGTCTGCAACTCGCCCGGATCCTCGATGCGCTCCAGCAGGACCACGGCATGCGCCTGCGCGACGTGGTCGACGTTCAGGCCCTCAGGCGTTTTCGCTTTGATCCCGACATTCGATGGCACCACGCACAGCAGGTCGGCGACCTTCTCCCGCATTTCTGCGGCGATCGGCCCGATCCGCGGCGCGTTCAGCACCAACGTCGTATCCACGTTCACGATGCGAAAGCCGGCGTTCTGAATCTCCTCCATCGCGAGGTTCAGGAACACCGACGAGTCGGCGCCCTTCCAGCGAGGATCCTCCGGCGGGAAAAAGCTGCCGATGTCGCCCGCGGAAACGGCCCCAAGCAAGGCATCCGTGATGGCGTGCAGCAGCACATCGCCGTCCGAATGTCCGGCCAAACCTTCCGGATGGTCGATGATCAGGCCGCCAATTTTCAGCGGCACGCCGGGCTTAAAAGCATGCGAGTCGAAGCCGTAGCCGATGCGGATGTCCATGATTCGTGTCTGGGATCGTGCCTGAAATCGTGCCCGAAATCGTTCCGGAACAGATGCAGAATCAGGGTATATCAGGTTGTCCCTGAACGCCTCCGCCGAATTAGCGCCCGCCGCGTGCGCCAGCCGGAGTCGGCTCGCTGTGGCGACGCTGCGCCAGGTAAAACTCCGCCAGTTCCAGATCGCCCGGCTGCGTGATTTTGATATTCGAAGGCGACCCGGGAACGACGAAGACCTGAGTTCCGGCGCGCTCCACAATGCTGGCCTCATCGGTGCCGATGAATCCGTCTGCTTCCGCCTCGGCAAAGGCCTTGCGCAGCAGACCGCAGCGAAATCCCTGCGGCGTCTGCGCCTGCACGATGTACTCGCGCGGAATCGTCGCCGTCACCAGGGCGCCATCGGCGGTGCGCTCCACCTGCTTGATGGTATCGAGAGCGGGCAGTCCAACAATGGCTGCGCCGTGCTTCTGCACCGCTTCGATCGTACGGCGAATGACGGCCGGCTCGATCAGCGGCCGCACCGCGTCGTGGACCAGCACGATGTCATCGTCGGAGCAGTCGAGCGTGCGCAGCGCGTTGTAGACGCTCTCCTGGCGCGTATCGCCGCCTTCGGCGATGTGCACCTTCCCGGCGTAACCATGCTCCTGCACATGAGCGGTGAGCCGCTCGCGCTCGGTAGCGCGCACGGCGACCACGATAGAACTAATTTCCGGAACCTCGGCAAAAGCACGCAGCGTGTGTATCAGAATGGGAACGCCGCCAATCTCCAGAAACTGCTTGGGTGCCGTTTGCATGGAGTGACCGGGCGCCATCCGGGTGCCCAGCCCTGCGGCCGGAAGAATTACGAATACCCGCATAGAAACAGGAGTATACCGCAGCACGAGCACGCATCGCGTATAGGGTACAGTGGATGCGAAAACAGATCGCAACCTGACGAAAGGCCCATGCGATGCGAAACGTAGCCAGAATTTTTCTGCCGGTCCTTGCAGCCGTGCTGGTCATTGCGCTTTCCGCCTCCGCGGCGCGTGAGGATGCAAGCGTGATGGCGCAGACACCACCCATGGGCTGGAACAGCTGGGATTCCTGGGGTCTCACCATCAATGAAGAACAGTTCCGCGACTCCGTTACCTGGTTCCATAACCACCTGCAGCGCTTCGGATACCAGTACGTCGTCGTCGACGAGGGCTGGTTCGCGCAGCATCCGGAGAACCCCGTCGGCCAGCAGGACTACACAATCTCGCCCGAAGGGCTGTATCAGCCGGCGGTGAACCGCTTCCCTTCCGCCGACAATGGCAAAGGATTCGCTCCGCTCGCCGCCTGGGTTCATTCGATGGGGCTGAAGTTCGGCATCCATATCATCCGCGGAATTCCGCGCGCCGACGTCGACCAAAAGCTGCGCATCCCGCACTCGCACTATCGCGCCGACGAAGCCGCCGACACCGCCGACACCTGCAGCTGGAACAAGGACAATTACGGCGTGCGTGACAATAAGGCCGGCCAGGCCTACTACGACGCCGTCGCCGAGCAATACGCGCGCTGGGGCGTCGATTTCCTGAAAGTCGACTGCATCTCCAGTCCGTGGAAAGGCGCGGAGATCCGCATGGTCGACCGCGCTCTGGCGCATTCTGGCCGGCCCATCGTGCTGAGCCTCTCGCCTGGACCAACACCCCTGGAGGACGCGGACCAGGCCGTTCGCAGCGCGGAGATGTGGCGTATCTCCGACGACATGTGGGACCTCTGGGACAAACTGGCAACCGCCCCCAACTTCCCGCAGGCGCTGAAGCGCCAGTTTGACCTGTTGGCGAAGTGGAACCCCCACGCCGCGCCGGGACACTGGCCGGACGCCGACATGCTGCCCCTCGGCTATCTCGGCCCCAATGCAGGATGGGGCAAAGCGCGGCAGTCACGCTTCACGCACGACGAGAGCCGCACGCTGATGACGCTGTGGGCCATCGCGCGCTCGCCTCTCTTCATCGGAACAAATCTCCTGAAGATGGACGCGGCCACTGAATCGCTGCTCACCGATCCTGAGGTGCTCGCTGTCGATCAGAATTCCGAATACAACCGGCCCGTCGTGCAGAAGCCCGACACCGTGGTCTGGATGGCGTCTGCGCCCGAGCATCGCGGCGACTACATCGCGATCTTCAATTTGTCCGACCAGCCTCAGAACCTGACGTATACCTGGCAGGACCTGGGAATCATCTATGGAAAGTGCCCGGTGCGCGACCTTTGGAGCCGTGACGACCTGGGAATCAGCAACCAAATCAGCGTGAATTTACCTCCCCACGGTTCGGCGTTGTATCAGGCGGAACACCCGTAAGACGGCAAGTAAAAGAAAACCAAGGACTTGTGGCAGCACCAAAAATAAACAGAGTTTTCCACAGGAGCGGCCAACCTTCGCGACTACGCTGCATCTATAGAACCATTACCAGAGGCAACTTCAGGTTTCACCTCGACCCTACCTGGTTGTTACGAGTCACTTCCTGTACGAACCCTGTGGCCCCCCGTCACAGGCCTCCAAAAATTCCACTGGTTTCTCCTCACGAATGCCTCTGAAGCAGGCCCGCTGGAAAGCGGGCCGTTTGCTTTTTAGCGCAATCTCATTCCAGTCAGATCCAGCCCCACCGTCTGGTATTCTGCGGCGGCATTCCGGAGACTCCATGAAAGCTCTGGTTCTTTCGCTGCTGCTTCCCCTCTCTCTCACTGCCCAGCAGGGCACCACCGCCGCGCAGGCTCCCAACAGCGACACCAGTTCCATCGACGCGAACGGCGCAGCCCACATCACGCGCGTCATCCCCGTTCCGCAGGATCTGAGTCCCGAAGCGAAGAAAGCCGTTGCCCGCCCGGTTTCCGATGCCGAAAAGCCGCAGTCGCTCGAAGAACGCCGCCGCGGCACCGATGCCTGGCAGGCGCGTGCGGGAGCCTTCTCGCGCACACTCTATCCCGTCAACCTCAGTGAGAGCACCATCGCCGGCGTGCCGGTGCGGATCATCACTCCCGTGTCGGACATGGATCCCGATCGCGTGCTGATCAATTTGCATGGCGGTGGATTCAACTCCGACTCCGGATCGCTGACCGAGACCGTCCCGCTCGCGCACCTCACGAAGATGAAGGTCGTCGCCGTGCTGTACCGGCTTTCACCGGAGCATCCGTTCCCTGCTGCCCTCGACGATGCCGTCGCCGTCTACAAAGAACTGATCAAAACGTACAAGCCGGAACACATCGCGATTTACGGCACGTCGGCCGGAGCAGTGCTCACGGCCGAAGTCGCAGCCGATCTGAAAAAGCTCGGCACTCCGATGCCCGGCGCCCTCGGCGTCTTCTCCGGTACCGGCGACTTCTCGCGTTTCGGCGACTCCGAAGCGATGTACGCGCTCGACGGCCTCTCCGGCCACCTCGATCCGCCGCCGCCCCACCCCACGACCGGCGAATACATCCAGGGCAACACGGACGTGCGCGACCCGATCCTCTCGCCGCTCTTCTCCGACCTGCACAACATGCCCCCGACGCTCTTCATGACCAGCGGGCGCGATCTGCTGCTGAGCGGCACCACGATTCTGCATCGCGCCTTCGTGCACGCCGGCAACGACAATGCGCGCCTCATCGTCTTTGAAGGCCTGCCGCATGCATTCTGGAACGATGCCAACCTCCCCGAATCGAAGGAGGCCTACGGCTACATGGCGCAGTTTTTCCTCAGGAATCTAAAACACTGACGCTGCCCTTCTGTCAGGATCAATTCTGTGCCCATGCAGATCATCGACCTGTTGTTTGGACGGCCGCTGGCCACCTCGGAGGAGCGCGCAGAGCACATTGGCCCCGCTGCGGGCATCCCCATCTTCGGGCTCGACGCGCTCAGTTCCGCGGCGTACGGGCCGGAAGCTGCCCTGACGCTGCTCATCCCCGCCGGCCTGCTCGGGATCCACTATATCGTGCCCATCACCGCGGCGATTCTGGCGCTGCTGGTCATTCTCTACTTCTCCTACTCGCAGACCATCGAAGCCTACCCGCATGGCGGCGGGTCGTTCACCGTAGCAGGTGAGAATCTCGGCTATCGCGCAGGTCTGCTGGCGGCCGCGGCGCTGATG
>DATGJK010000362.1:0-12464 GCA_035295245.1 Acidobacteriaceae bacterium | reverse complement strand
ACTGGAAGGCGAAGAAGGTAGACCGCTACCTCGAGGCGATTCGCGCCATTCAGGACCACGGCATCCGCGTGAACGGCTGCTTCATTCTCGGCCTCGACGGGACAGGCCTCGACTCCTTCGACAGCGTCTGGGACCTCGTGCGCGCCAGCGGCCTCTACGACATTCAGATCACCGTGCAGACCGCCTTCCCGGCGACTCCGCTCTACGAAAGGCTGCGGCGCGAGGGTCGCCTGCTGCGCGAAGGCGCGTGGGAGCTGTGCACGCTCTTCGACGTCAACTTCCGCCCATCGCACATGAGCGCGGCGGAGCTGGAGAGCGGATTCCGCAAGCTCATCGCGCTGATCTATTCCGAGGAAGCGACGAAGCGGCGGCGAGACCAGTTCTACGCCAATTACCGGGCGAAGCGGATGCGGGCAATCGCTTGATGCGAAGTGTTAAGCGTAGCGGCGGCGAATGTTCTCCGCCTGCAGGCGAAGCATCTCGCGCTCGATTTGCAGGACCATGTCTTCGGATTCCAGCACGAGGACGTGCACTTCGGCGAGCTGGCCGCGTTGCAGAGCCCGCTCGATCTCGATGAGTTTGTCCAGCAAAGCCTTGGTGGTCATCGGTGCAGCCAGCAACTGCCCAGGCCCAATCGCTTGCAATCGGTTCAGTATGGCATCGTGACACCGTCACGAAGGGGCTATTACCGAATGGGGGCATCTGAAGAACAATGAGCGCGCAGCACGAAAAAGCCCGGCACGCGGCCGGGCTTTCTGTCTGAGATTCGTTTCGAGCGGGAGCGCTATTCCGCGGCGGACTCTTCGGCCTGCTTCGTCTGCGCCACCGTCCAGCTGGGATCGCCAACTTTGAAGCGGGCGAAGCGCCGCACCGTGATGTTCTCGCCGAGCTTGCCGACCCTGGACGCGATGAGGTCCTTGATCGAGATGGACTGCTCCTTGATGAAGGGCTGCTCAAGCAGGCAGACCTCCTCGTAGAACTTGCCCATCTTGCCCTGGACGATCTGCTCAACCACTTTCTCAGGCTTGCCCATGGCCGCGGTCTGCGCGCGATAGATTTCCTTCTCGCGCTCCAGGTCCTCAGGCGTCACGTCTTCGCGGCGAATGTAACGCGGATCCGTCGCGGCGATGTGCATGGCGATGTCCTTGAGCAGCTCCTGGAAATCTTCCGTGCGCGCGACGAAGTCGGACTCGCAGTTGACCTCGACGAGGACGCCGATCTTCCCGCCGGCGTGGATGTACTGGCCGACAGCGCCTTCCTTCGTGGTGCGCGAAGCCTTCTTCTGCGCCGAGGCCATGCCGCGCTTGCGCAGGACGACGAACGCCTCTTCCATGTTGCCCTTCGTTTCCTGCAGGGCCTTGAGGCAGTCACCCATGGGCGCGCCGGATTTCTCACGCAGCTCTTTCACCAGCTTTGCATCGATCTTTTCAGTCACAGTAGACATTTCCTTCTCCTTCAATCTTTTCATTGCCGGCGGCCGGCGTCCATTTTGCGGCACACAAAAAGCGTGGCCCCGAATGACGGCAGCCACGCTTCGTGGATATCGCGGGCCGTCCCGCGCTGTTGCTCAATAACCGGTTTCGGCTGCCTCGGCTTCGTCGAGAGCCGCGACAATCGCGGGCGCCTTGCGGATTCCGCCTCCGAGCGCCGCTTCCAGGTCGAGATCCTCGCCTTCGGGAGCAGCTTCAGCGCCGGCTTCTCCTTCGGCGGTGACGCCGCTGGTCTCGGCAACACCGGCCAGATCGCCGGCAAACTGCTTATCGCCCACAGCTGCTGCACCCTCGATCACCGAGTCGGCGACCTTCGAGGTGAACAGGCGAATCGCGCGCAATGCGTCGTCATTGCCGGGAATCACGTAGTCGACCACGGTCGGGTCGCAATTGGTATCCACCACGGCGACGACCGGGATGCCGAGCTTGCGTGCTTCTTTCACGGCGATGGCTTCGTTCGACGAGTCGATCACGAAGATGGCGTCCGGCAGGCGGCGCATAGCCTTGATGCCGGCGAGGTTCGCCTGCAGGTGCTTGCGCTCCCGCTCGAGCCGGATCACTTCCTTCTTGGTCAGCAGCTCATAGCGGCCGTCGGTGGCCATGTCATCCAGTTCCTGAAGGCGCTTCACCGACTTCTGCACGGTCACCCAGTTGGTCAGCAGCCCACCGAGCCAGCGGTTGTTGATGTAGAACATCCCGCAGCGACTGGCTTCTTCGGCAATGGCGTCCTGCGCCTGCCGCTTGGTGCCGACGAACAGTATTACTTTGCCCTGGGCCGCGAGGTCCGTGACGAACTTCGATGCCTCCTTGAACATCTTCAGGGTCTTCTGCAGATCGATGATGTAAATGCCGTTGCGCTCGCCGAAGATGTACTCCTTCATCCGCGGATCCCAGCGCTTGGTCTGGTGCCCGAAGTGGACTCCCGCTTCGAGCAGCTCCTTCATGGTGATTGTGGCCAAACGACCTCCTCTTTGGACTGCATCCCGGCAGCGTTTCCGGGCCGGGATTTGATGCCCCTGTGGGGCAGATTTACTTCCGAAACTCAGTGAGCCGGGAACAGAGATCAGCGATCAGAATGTTCCGCTGATCTCTGAAAACTGATCGCTCACAGCTCGCAAAGCGACTAGCGCTTCGAGAACTGGAACCTCTTGCGTGCGCCCTTCTGGCCGTACTTCTTGCGTTCCTTCACGCGCGCGTCGCGAGTCAGCAGGCCTTCGGCCTTGAGCGCTTTCCGCAACTCGGCATTGAACTCGAGCAGAGCGCGAGCGATGCCCATCTTCACTGCATCGGCCTGGGCCGCCACGCCGCCGCCGGAAACCGTGGTGACCACGTCGAAGGTCGCGGCAGTGTCACTCACCACCAGCGACTTCTTCGCCGAGACGCGCTGCTGTTCGGTCACGAAGTAGGTTTCGAAGGGCTTGCCATTGACTGCAAAGTTGCCGCTGCCGGGCCGCAGATACACGCGAGCAATCGCCGATTTCCGCCGTCCCGTGCCGTAATACTGAACCAGATCTGCCATGTACCGTCCTTAATCCTTATGCGCTGATTTCCAGCGGCTCAGGCTTTTGCGCCGCGTGCGGATGCTTGTCGTCGCGATAGACGTTCAGCTTGCTCGCCATCTTGCGGCCCAGCTTGGTCTTCGGCAGCATGCCCTTGATCGCCTCTTCGATCACCTTCTCCGGACGGCGCTCGATGAGCCGTATGAACGACTCTTCGCGCAGGCCGCCGGGAAATCCGGTGTAGCGGCGGTATGTCTTGCTCTGGCTCTTGAGGCCGGTCAGCCGCACCTTGCTCGCGTTGATCACGATGACGTGGTCGCCCATATCGAGGAAGGGCGTGTATCTGGGGTTCCGCTTGCCGCTCAGCACGCTGGCCGCTTCGGTAGCCAGCCGGCCCAGCGTCTTTCCGCTGGCATCGACGACGTACCACTTGCGGCTGATCTCGCGCGCGCTCGGAATATAGGTCGACATCTGCTTCGTACTCTCCCTCGCAAACTGACGAAAACTCAAAATCCCGCGCGCAACACCGGACCCGCGGCTGAAGAACTCTTCCGCGGCTTACTGATGCTGTACGCGTGAGTTGGCGCAGATTTACGTTACCAAGAACCCGTCCAGAATCGGTCCAGATTGTTCAGGTTCCCGCACGCAGCCAGAGTCCGGCGATCAGGCACGGAGAGGCATACGCACACTGCGCAAGGACTTCAGAATACGGGAATTCAGGCGGAGAGTCAATGTGGATGCGGCTGTTGCGGAGGGGTCTTTCTACCCCGGTAGCGCCAGATCAGCATGCCGGCCGGGCAGCCCCTGAGCCTTATCCAACTTCACCGAAGCTACAGGAACGCGGGAGAGCTCCTGCTCCCCCGCTTCTCAGTTTACTGGCAGCCCGAAAATGCCAGCGTGTTGATGCTCACCGTAGTGCTCGCGACGGGCGCAACCGCTGGGCTGGACATCAGCTCGGCAGGAGTAGCTACAGAGCAGTCGCGGGTCGTCGAGGAACTCGCCTCGAAGGCGATCCCGTCCGCAACGTACGCCGCAGAAGCAATCTGCGCCAGCGATACTCCACCCGAAGCCCATGCCCCAGCGTAGATCGGCGAAACCGCCATCGCTGCTTTATACGTCACGCAGTCGGTATTCGTCGGGCAGGGATTCGTCGTGGTGCCCGCGACCGTGGCTAGCGAAAGCATCGTGCCGGACTGGCTGGCATTCGGCAACAGCGGAATCGTAACGCTGAAACCGGTCGAGACCTGCTGCAGGAAGCCGAGCTGCACCAGCACCGGAACTCCCGCGGAAGACCCTGCGGAAGTGATCATGCCGCTGAGCGTGGTGGCCGCTGTTGGCGCCTGCAGGTTGATCTTGCCGATTGTGTCGCCGGGACTGACGCCGGTGATCACAACCGGAGCGTAGGCCATGCCCCCCGTCGTTTCGGCGACGATCACCATGTCATAGCTGCCGGCAGGCAGCGGGCAGAAGACGAATCCGCCGGAGCTGTCGGTGCTCGTGCTCATGAAAATGCGATCGATGCCGGCGGCATCCTTCTGTTCGAGGGAGACCGTGACCATGCCACTGACGGGATTGCCGGTCGCCTTGTCCAAAATGGTGCCGTTGATCGACGACTGCGTGGCGGTGACTTCACCCGCGTGGAGCACAGGCTTCAGCCGGTACTGTCCATTGCCCTCAGCGACAATCGAAACGCAGGTGTTGAAGTCGATATCGAGATCCTTCGTCTGCCCCTGGGCCACGGTGAACCCGCCTGAGGCTATCTGGCTCGTGGGTATCTTGATCCCGGTCTGCGCTTCGCTGGAAAGCTGCAGTTCGGCCTGGCTGCCATCTTTCAACACCACGCAGTTCACGCCGGTATTGCAGTGGTTTCCTGCGATGGTGGCGGAGTTGGGCGCGAGTATCACCCGAAACTGCTGGTAGCTCCCGGCCTGAATCTCCTGGGTCGAGCCCAGCGTGGCCAGGAAGCACTGGTTATCCGCGATCCCCAGCAGGTTGATCTGTTTTGGTGAGGATGAAAGTCCGGGCGTCAGGTCGACAAAGCCGGAGTCGTTGTCGCCGGCATTGCCGTTCGTGTTGCCCTTAACGTCTGTAATCGTTACCCAGACCTGGGAAAAAGGTCCACCGGGCGCCTCGCAGGTGGCGGGGTCGCTCAGCATCACATTGACCTTAGCGGAACCGCTGGAAGGACTGCCTGTTACGCCGCAACCGATGGCTATGACACCGGCCAAAACCCCCGCGGCAATCAACAGACGGGAGACGGAGCGCATCGTACACCTCCGAAAACATGTAAACGGCTGCACATTCATGTGCAAGTAAAGTGCCAAATCCAGCACGGATAGTATCTCTCGCCCCAGACATAAATCACAGCAGAAGAATGAGTTACCTTGGTTACGGCATGCAGTGGTTGACTCCGTGGATTGGTAACCAACTCGATCCCAGGGTTCCCTTTGGTTCCCGAATCCTGATTTCCCGGCGCAACCTGGGTTGTTTCAGAGCCGCGGACGCGTCAAACTGAAGACGGAATCGAGAAGGAATGCCCAGAGACATCATCGAACTGCAGCCCGAGCCGTTTGGAAAGTCCTTCGGCGGATCCATCGTGCTGCATGTCGGAATTGTGGCTGCTCTGACGCTGCTGGTTTGGGTCAACGGTCACATTCACGGCAATCAATGGGGCAACAACGCCCCGCCGGGAGCGGTTCAGGCCACGCTGGTGAGCGCTGCGCCGAGCGTGCCCCTGCCCAATGTCACTCCGCCGACGCCCAATGTCCTGGCCACCCAGGAGCCCAGCCCCTCACCCGCAGCTCCGTCGAAGGAGACCATTCCACTGCAGGACACGGAAGCGATTCCCATTCCGACGCACGAGTTGAAGAGGCGCGAGGCGGAGAAGCCGCATCCCGCCGCGCCGAAGTACTCGCAGCCCACGCCTCAGACGAACAGCGCGACTTACGGCACCACGGGTGCTTCCAACATGGCGCGCACCATGAACAGCACCACCGCACACAACAGCAGTCCGGTGAACGTGGCGGGCGGAGATTTTGCCTCGCGCTTTCCGTGGTACGTGGAAAAAATCCAGCGCATGGTGAGCCAGAACTGGTACACGCAGCAGATCGACACCAGAACCGGCGTAGGCAGTCAGGCAAACGTGACCTTTACGATCGGCAGAGATGGACGTCCCTATAACATCCACCTCACCGCGCCGAGTACTTCGCCGACGCTGAATACAACCGCTGTGCAGGCGGTTCAGCGCGTGGAAAGTTTCGGACCGTTGCCTGATCAGTACACAGGCAACAACGTCTCAGTGGAGTACACTTTCACTTACGATCAGCCGAAATGAGCAGAAGACGGCGATCGGCGTTGACGTGACACTTTTGCCACTGTCCAGAACGCAGATGGAAAATCCCGGCAGGACGATTGTCGCCTCCCGCGCAGCCCTGCCCTCCATGGGATACATTTCCGCGTCTCGAATTCTCCTCCCGGCCTCCAACCGCCGGCGATGGACGCATAAGGAAACAACGACCGCATGACCCTGCCCTCCCCCAGGAAGTTTTTTGCCCTTTCAGTTTTGCTCGCCGTCGCATTGATTGCCTCCACCACCACCCTGCAGGCGCAGGACTGGATTCATGTGAATACGAACATGGGCAATGCCAAGGTTCGCATTGCGGCTGCCGATGTGAAGGCGGCGACGGCCGATCCGCAGACGGGCGGTTTGAAATCCGCCTTCGACCAGACGCTCTATAACGATCTGCGCTATGCGGGAATCTTTGACGTGGTTTCGAAGAGCATGATCCCCAACGCGACCCCCGGCTCTCCGCAGGAGATCAACCTGGCAAGCTGGTCTGCCGCGCCGTCGAATGCCGCGTACGTGGCGTTTGGCTCTCTGGCCGTGAGCGCCGGACGCCTGACGGTGCAGGGATTTCTGGACGACACGCACAGCACAACGAATCCCCAGGTGCTCGGCAAGCAATATACGGACAATGCGTCAGTCGAGAACGCGCGTACGATCGCGCATCGCTTTGCCGATGAGATTATCCAGCAGCTTGGCGGAATTCCCGGAATCGCCGAGACGAAGATTTACTTTGTCTCCGCGCGTACCGGCCACAAAGAAATCTGGGTGATGGACTACGACGGGATGAACGAGCGGCAGCTGACGCATCTCGGGGCCATCTCGCTTTCGCCGCGCGTCTCGCCGGATAATTCGCGCGTCGCGTTTAGCTCGATGGGCCGGAACGGCTGGTCGATCCGGATGTACTCGCTGGATCTTGGACGGATCGTAGCGTTTCCCTCGTGGGGCGGAACGACGGTTTCGCCGGCCTGGTCGAGCGACGGAACCAAACTGGCGTTCTCATCGGATCGCGGGGGCGACCCGGACATTTATGTGACCGATGCCTCCGGCACCAATCCGCACAGGATCACGGCGTTTCGCGGACCGGATGTATCGCCGACCTGGAATCCCAAAACGAATGCGCAGATTGCCTGGGTGAGCGGGCGGACGAAACTGCCGCAGCTTTACGTCATGGACACCGACGGCGCCAACGTGACTCGCCTGACGGACGGCGGCTACGCGAGCGCGCCTTCCTGGTCGCCCAACGGAATGCTGCTGACGTTTGCCTGGAACCGCAGTTACGGTCCGGGTGCTCCGGGCGGCGAAGATATCTACGTCATGAATATCGCCAGCAAGCAATACACCCAGTTGACCGCTGGAGCGGGAGCCAACGACGCTCCCTCCTGGTCGCCCGATGGACGCCACATCGTCTTCCAGCGCGAGCAGGGCGGTCACTCGGAAATCTGGATGATGCTGGCCGACGGAACAGATCAGCAGCAATTGACCCACGGCGGCGACAACACCATGCCGAACTGGAGTTGGAAGTAAGTTGCTTACCGAAGTAATGGCTACTTGTTGGGCGGACCGGATGCAAATCTGAGCCGCTTTTGCCCTTGGTCCTAAACTTGAATTGCTCCTGAAGGAGGAGAGACGTGCACTATTCGAACCGTAAGTCTCTGGCGTTGGCCGCAAGTCTGGCGGCGCTGCTGGCCGTGGCCGGCTGCCACCACAAGCCAAAGCCGGTACCAACGCCACCGCCCGCGCCGACACCGCAGGCTGCCGCGCCGACCGCTTCCATCACCGCTACGCCGGACACGATCAACGCGGGTGACAGCTCGACGCTGACATGGAAGACGACCGATGCAACCGACGTGTCGATTGAAGGCCTGGGACAGGTCGCCGCGTCGGGCACACAGACGGTGAAGCCGACGCAGACCACGACGTACCACCTGATCGCTCATGGCGACGGCGGTTCAGCGGATGCCACGGCGACGGTGACAGTGGGCGCGCCGCAACAACAGCAGCCGCCGCAGGAAACGAATCTCGACGAGAACGCCTTTGAAGCTGCCGTGAAGCCGGTCTACTACGACTACGACAGCTACGAAGTGCGCCCTGATGCACAGAGCACGATTCAGGCCGATGCTAATTTCCTGAACCAGCATCCCAACCTGAAGGTGGTCATCGGCGGCTACTGCGACGAGCGCGGCTCGACCGAGTACAACCTGGCTCTGGGCGAGAATCGCGCCAACGCCGCCAAGCAGGCGCTGGTCAATGCCGGCGTCTCTCCGGACCGGCTGCGCACGGTGAGCTACGGCAAGGAGAAGGGCTTCTGCAGCGAGCACAATGAAGCGTGCTGGCAGCAGAACCGCCGGGCGCAGTTCTCGCTGGATCAATAAGAAGTGCACTCTTCCGAGGCAGGCCCGCTTTCCCGCTTTGGCGGTGAGAGCGGGCCTCCGGCTCGCGAACACGGTTCGCCTGGCCACGATCAGGCTTGTAAGATTGAAGTCGAGCGCTTCCTGCGCTCATGCGGGGATTCATCTATGCGAAAGACCCTGGTTTTGTCCTCCCTCGTCGCCTTGCTGGTTCTCTGCACTGCTCCCCGGGCGCATGCCGTCTCCAAGGAAATGGTCCAGCTGCAGACCCAGGTGCAGCAGTTGCAGGACGCGCTGCAGCATCTGCAGGATTCGCAGAACCAGCAGCTCAGCGTGATGCAGCATGTCATCCAGCAGATCTCCGACAGCGTGAACCACATGAACACCACGGTGACCACGCTGCAGAATCAGCTGCAGTCGCAGACCGAAGCCGGCGGAGGCAAGATCGATCAGCTCTCGACGCAGATGCAGGGCGTCAACGATTCGGTGGACGAGCTGCGAAGCCGCATCGACAAGCTGAATGCGCAACTGCAGACCATCCAGTCGCAACTGCAGAACATTAACACCCAGCAGCAGCAGC
Organism: Acidobacteriaceae bacterium; assembly: GCA_035295245.1. Taxonomy (GTDB): domain Bacteria; phylum Acidobacteriota; class Terriglobia; order Terriglobales; family Acidobacteriaceae; genus Palsa-343. The sequence continues at coordinate 3,201 of DATGJK010000362.1, read as the reverse complement.
CTGGACAACAACCGGGCCAGCAGCCAGGGCAGCCTGGACAGCCGGGCGGCGAGCCGACGCAACAGCCCGCTGGGCCGCCACAGGCGCAAGCGCCTCCGGTGCAACAGCTCTATCAGGGGGCTCTCGCGGATTTCAATGCCGGGCGCTACGATCTGTCCTCCAGCGAATTCGGCGACGTGCTGAAGTACTATCCGCAGGACGATCTGGCCGGGAACGCGCAGTTTTATATGGGCGAGATTGCCTACCGCCAGCACAAGTACCCAGACGCGATCAAGGCCTACGACACCGTGGTGCAGCAGTTCCCTGGCAGCGCTAAGGCGCCGGCGGCGCAGTTGCGCAAGGCAGAGGCGGAGCTGGCGATGAGCCAGCGAGACGCAGGCATTCGCGATCTGCGCGGACTGATTGCGCGTTATCCGCAGACACCCGAAGCGGCGCAGGCACGCAGCCGGCTCAACGGCATGGGCGTGCGTCTCTCGGCCGCGAAGCCGTCCGCCTACCGCGAGTAACGCGGTACGTTGCGGACACCGCTTTGAAAAATGAGGAAGCAATCTCGCAGCGGCTGCACGTGGTGATTACCACTGGGCGATCGCGCGACGGTTACTCCCGAATGCATCGTTGACAAACCTCTGCGCGAATCGCACAATCGGAATTTCAGCCAGACGTCATCATCGTTTTCGCGCGGGATTTTGCTCAAACCAAAATCGTCCGAACCGGTTTGATTCGCCGGTCCGTGACCTGCCGATGGCGCACGCGTTGCTCGAAACTGGCAGGAAGGCCATCTCGCATTGAGAGCACTGCTCGAAACTGATTTCCCCAACCTGACGCTCGTTGCCCGCGGCAAGGTTCGCGACATATACACGGCGGGCGACAATCTGCTGATGGTCGCCACCGACCGCATCTCCGCATTCGATCACGTGCTCGCCACCGGTATTCCCGGCAAAGGAAAGATTCTCAATCAGCTCACAGTGTTCTGGTTCGGCGAACTGGGCGACATCGTCCCCACTCACCTGATTTCGGCAACGCCTCTGGAATATCCGGAAGAAGCCTGGCAATACCGGGAGACGCTGAAGGACCGCTCCATGCTGGTGCACAAAGCGCACATGTTCCCGGTAGAATGCGTGGCGCGCGGCTATCTGGCGGGATCGGGCTGGAAAGAGTACAAGGAGACGGGCAAGATTTGCGGCATTCAGATCCGTCCTGGCCTGTGGGAGGCCGACATGCTCAAGGAGCCAATCTTCACCCCGGCGACAAAGAGCCTCCACGGCAAGCACGACGAGAACATCACATTCGACAAGATGGTGGATCTTCTGGGCGGCGAGACGGCCGAGAAACTGCGCACTCTGACACTGAAACTTTATATGACCGCCGCGAATAGTGCCGAGCGCAAAGGAATTCTGATCGCGGACACGAAGTTTGAATTCGGTACCCTGGGCTGGGAAATGAATCCGGAGTTCAAAAAAGACTCGAAGCCGCGCCCCCCGGTGCCGGCGAAGATCGTGCTCGCCGACGAGGCGCTGACCCCGGATTCATCGCGCTTCTGGGACGCGGAACATTATCGTCCAGGAAAACCACAGCCTTCCTACGACAAACAGTACGTTCGGGATTATCTTGAGAGTATCCACTGGAACAAGCAAGCTCCGGCGCCCCCCCTGCCGGAAACCGTGGTGAAGAACACGCTGAAGAAATACATGGAAGCTTTCCGGCTGCTCACTGGCCGGCAACCCTCGCTGTAAGGAAAACCTTATGACGGTCATCGACTGGGCGATCATTGGGATCGTGGTGCTTTCCGTCGTGATGGCGGCGCGGGACGGCCTCGTGGTTGAAGTCTTCTCGCTGGCGGGACTGATTTTGGGATTGCTGCTGGCGACCTGGGATTATCAGTTGTTGACGCCATGGGTGGGTACGTGGGTCCACTCCATTCCTCTGGCGCAGGCGCTGGCTTTTCTGCTCATTGCTCTTGGAGTGATGATCGCGGCGGCCCTGGCGGGCAGGTTCGTTCGATGGTCGGTCAAGTCCATCGGATTGGGTTGGGCAGACCGGGTGGCCGGTGCGGCCTTCGGTCTGGTGAAAGGGTGTGCGCTGGTCACAGTAGCGGTGATGGTGATGGCCGCTTTCTGGCCCAGCGCCACGTGGTTGCGGCGGTCGCGTCTGGCTCCGGGCTTTCTGACCATGGCGCACCGGGTGGCTGTTGTGGCTCCTGCCGATTTGCAAGAGAAAATACGCGCTGGAGTAGTTGTGCTGCGGAAGGATCAGCCGGACTGGATGAAACCCGCGGCATGACGGTACGACTGTAGCGATTGCAAAGAACGCCCCGGTGATCCGGGCTCATGGAAAGAAGGTTCCCCGTGAAACGCGAGCTGGATAATCTTGTGACGCAGATGCACGCCGGCGGCATTACCTACGATGAAGCCGTGCGGGAATTCAAGCGGCGCTTCATCCTGGAAGTGCTGGCATCGAATCGGGGCAACCAGTGCAAGGCGGCCAAAGAATTGGGCGTGCACCGCAACACGCTGAGCCGCATTCTGGCGGAACTGGAGATCGATCCGACCCAGGTTCGCAACGGCCTGCGACGCCCGCCGCGCAGCGAGCGCGCGCTGTTTGACGCCAAGCAAATCGCCAGGTAATCGCCCAGGCTCGTTCTTTGCGACCGGACAGCCTCAGTTGCTCCGCAGCGCCACCATCGGATCGATGCGTGATGCCCGGCGAGCAGGCAGATACCCGGCCAGCAGAGCCACCAGCAGCAGCAGCGCGACCATTCCCGCATAGGTCAGCGGATCGGTGGCCGCTGTGCCGTAGAGCAGCGATGCAATGGCATGCGCAGCCGCAAGCGAGCCGCCGACACCAGCGATGAGCCCTAAACCTGCCAAACGCAGCGTTCGCGCCAGCACCGTGGATTGAACACGCCCGCGACTCGCGCCCAGCGCCATCCGGATCCCTATCTCCTGCGTCCTGCGACTGACCGAGTACGCGATGACGCCGTAAATTCCCAGCGAAGCCAGAATCAGCCCCAGCAGTGCGAAGGTGGCGACCAGCATCACGACAAAACGCCGTGGCGAGACCGCGTGATCCACCAGATCGCGCAATGGCCGGAGTTGCGTCGCCGGCTGACCGGGGTTGATGGCCCGCAACGTTGCCATCAGACTGCCGGCCAGGTTCCCGGGCGGCAAAGGACTGCGCACGACGAGCTCTGCCCCTTCCGGA
>DATGJK010000361.1:0-9838 GCA_035295245.1 Acidobacteriaceae bacterium | reverse complement strand
CAATAACCTGCGTATCACCTTCGGCCCCATCCTCCGCTTCTAGCAGAAGACTCATCGCCGGCACGCATCTCACCACCCAACATCGAGCTGTCATCCTGAGGAGCGGAGCGACGAGGGATCTGCGGTTGCTTCTCGGTTCTCTGCACAAGCCGGCGGACCATCTAGTCCGTATTGCTTGAATGCTGAGTCGAAGAGGAGCACGAGGCGTTACAAAAAGCTGAACTCAGCGGCCGCTGATTCAGACGACATGGATCGTCACTCGCTCAACGAGGCGGCGGTGCGACTTGACATCGACCGAAAATCCACTACCATACGGTTGTGGATCGTCTGGGCACAACATTTGCGGCTTTGTCTGATCCCACCCGCAGGGCGATGATCGAACGGCTCTCGCGCGGGCCTGCCTCTGTGCATCGATTGACGGAACCGTTTGCGCTCTCGCAGCAGATGATCTCAAAACATATTGCTTACCTGGTTCGCGCCCGGATTGTGATCAAGACGAAACGCGGACGAGAGAGTGTATGCACGCTCAGGCCGGAGGCCATAAAGAAAGTCAGCGACTGGGCGAGTAGCTATCGCCGATTCTGGGAAGAGAGCTTCGACAAGCTGGAAGTGGTTGTCAATCAAATGAAAAAGGACGGAGATCAGAGATGACAAATGACACGGTTAAAGAGACAGAGCGGATGACGGTCACACGAGTTTTTGATGCCCCACGCAACTTGGTTTGGAAGGCGTGGACAGACCCGCAATACATCATGCAGTGGTGGGGGCCGAAGGGTTTTACTGCGCCTGTTTGCAAGATGGATTTTCGCGTGGGCGGAAAACTTCTCTGCTGCATGAGATCGCCGGATGGACAGGAGTTCTGGAACGCCGTCGAATACCACGAGATTGTTCCGCCCGAGCGGATCGTTTCCTCCATGTACTTTTCCGACCCGGAGGGAAATAAGATCGATCCTGCGCAATTAGGGATAGAGCATGAGGCCATCGAAGGTGCCTACGACGTGGCTCTTTTTGAGGACCTGGGAAACGGTAAGACGAAACTCACCTTCATTGGCAACGAACCCATGGACAGCGCGAAGAACAGCGGGCAACTCGAGGGTTGGAACCAGATACTCGATAAGATGGCTGACGTTCTTGCGGGGCTGGCGCTGCCGAAATAAGAAGTTAAGTTTCGACTGTCGTCATGCGCGATACAGCTAAGGGTGACGGGAGGCTGCTGAGTCCGGGCTTCTCGTCACAAAAAAGTTGAGACGATTTCCCACCCCGCCTGGTATTCTGAAAATAGAGAGACAAAAAAGGCTCAGCCCCTACGGCTGAGCCTTTTTTCTTAGCGCCATACGCACCGCTCCCGGCCGCTTCCCGGATTGCGGTACGAAGCAGGGTAATACCCTCAGGGTATTACCCCGGAACCAGAGCAGGATCAACTACATCCAGCAGCAATACCCCCCGGGGGTACTGCTCCTGAGCGAATCGAGCCTTTATGCCTTGCCGACCACCGCGCCCTCCAGCGGAATCCCCGCCCGGCTGATCACCTCGAAGCGCAGCGCGCCTCCCTTGCCGCCGTCGACGCGGACATGGTCGCCGTGCAGCACCTCGCCGTCGAGGATCTTCATCGCCAGCGGGTCCTGGATCAGCCGCTGGATCGCCCGCTTCAGCGGACGCGCTCCGTACGCCCTGTCGTACCCGGCGGTGAACAGCTGGCGCCGCGCCGCGTCCGTCAGCTCGATCGAGATGTGCCGGTCGGCCAGCAGCCGCTCCAGATCCTTCAGACGCAGGTCGATGATGTGCGTCAGCTGCTCCTCGCCCAGCGGGCGGAAGATCACGATGTCGTCCACGCGGTTCAGGAACTCCGGCCGGAAGTGCTCGCGCACCACCTTCATCACGCTCTCCTGCGCGTGCTGGAAGGCCGTCTCGCTGGCCAGCGCATCCGCCTGCAAAAACGCCGCGCCCAGGTTCGACGTCATGATCAGCACCGTGTTGCGGAAGTCCACCGTCCGCCCCTTCGAGTCCGTTAGCCGCCCGTCGTCGAGCACCTGCAGCAGCACGTCGAAGACATCCGGATGCGCCTTCTCAATTTCGTCCAGCAGGATCACCGAGTAGGGCCGCCGCCGCACCGCTTCCGTCAGCTGCCCGCCCTCGTCATAGCCAACATATCCCGGAGGCGCGCCGATCATCCTCGACACCGCGTGCTTCTCCATGTACTCGCTCATGTCGAGCCGCACCATGGCCGTCTCGTCGTCGAAGAGGAACTCGGCCAGCGCCCGCGCCGTCTCTGTCTTCCCCACGCCCGTCGGCCCCAGGAAGATAAACGAACCAATCGGCCGCTTCGGATCGCTCAGACCCGCGCGCGACCGGCGAATCGCATTCGCCACCGTGCTCAGCGCCTCGTCCTGCCCGACCACCCGGTCCCGCAGCCGCTCTTCCATCTGCACCAGCTTGCGCACCTCGCCCTCGAGCATCCGCGTCACCGGGATCCCCGTCCACTTGCTCACGATCCGCGCAATGTCCTCCTCGTCCACCTCTTCCTTCAGCATCCGCGGAGTCCCGCCGGCCCCGTCCTGCGCCGCGTTCAGCTTCTTCAGCTCCGCCTCCAGCTTCGGCAGCTCCCCGTATTGGATCTGCGCCGCCCGCTCCAGATTGCCGCGGCGCGTCTGCTCCTCGGCCTCGAAGCGCAGCGCCTCAATCTGCTTCTTCACGTCGCTGAGCCGCGTGATTGCCTCGCGCTCCTTCTCCCACCGCGCACGCAGCGCCGTGGCCCGCTCCCGAATCTGCGCCACCTCGCGCTCCACCTGGTCGAGCCGCCCTTTCGAATTCGGATCGTTCTCCCGCTTCAGCGCCGCCCGCTCAATCTCCAGCGATGTCGCCTCCCGCTCCAGTTCGTCAATCTCCGTCGGCACGCTCCCGATCTGGATCGCCAGCGAAGCCGCCGCCTCATCCACCAGATCAATCGCCTTGTCCGGCAGGAATCGATCCGAGATGTAACGATGCGACAGCGTCGCCGCGGCCACAATGGCCGAGTCGCGGATCCGTACCTTGTGGTGCGCCTCGTAGCGCTCCTTCAGTCCGCGCAGGATGGCAATCGTGTCCTCGACGTTCGGCTCGCCCACATAGACGATCTGGAAACGCCGCTCCAGCGCCGCATCCTTCTCGATGTACTTCTTGTATTCGTTCAGCGTGGTCGCGCCGATGGCCCGCAGCTCGCCCCGCGCCAGCGCCGGCTTCAGCATGTTCGAAGCGTCGATGGCACCCTCAGCCGCGCCCGCCCCAACGAGCGTGTGCAACTCGTCGATAAACAAAATGATCTGCCCGTTCGACTCCTCAATTTCCTTCAGCACCGCCTTCAGCCGGTCCTCAAACTCGCCGCGGTACTTCGCTCCCGCCAGCATCGAGCCCAGGTCCAGCGCGATCACACGCTTGTCGCGCAGGATGTCCGGCACGTCGCCATGCACGATTCTCCGCGCCAGCCCCTCGACGATGGCCGTCTTGCCCACACCCGGCTCGCCGATCAGCACCGGGTTGTTCTTCGTCCGGCGCGAGAGCACCTGGATCACCCGGCGAATCTCCTCATCGCGCCCGATCACCGGATCGAGCTTGCCGCGCCGCGCCAGCTCCGTCAGGTCCTTGGCGTATTTCTCCAGCGCCTGATACTTCGCCTCGGGATTCTGATCCGTCACCCGCTGATTGCCGCGCACGCTCGCCAGGCTCTTCAGCACCGCATCGTGTGTCGCTCCAAACGAGGCCAGCAGCAGCTGTGCGCCATCATTCTTCTGCCGCGTCAGCGCCAGCAGCAGGTGTTCGGTCGAGACGTACTCGTCCTTAAATTCTTCAGCCTCTTTGAAAGCCTGGTCGAAAACCTGGTTCAGCGCGTGCGAAGCGCCCGGCTGCGCCGCGGCGCCACTGATCTTCGGCAGCTGACTCACCGCATCATGTGCCTTCGCGTCCAGCTGCCCCAGCGGCACGCCCACTTTTTCCAGCACCGAGGGGATCACCCCCTCCTTGTCGGCCAGCAGAGCCGACAGCAGGTGCAGCGGCAAAATCTCCGGATTGCCGTTCTCCGACGCAAGCTGTGCCGAGTTCTGCACAGCCTCCTGCGATTTCACAGTGAATTTATCCCAGCGAATTGCCATAAATACTCCCGCGATGATGCGGTCAGCTAAAGGCGGTCAGCGAGCCTGGCGAGTCAGTGACTCAGCGAAAGCTTGCGCCGCCCGGACCGCTGCCCCCCTCAATTCTGTTCCTAAAAGCCTCAGATGAAAAACAGCGGGAGGAAGCACTCTCCCTCCCGCTCGACGAACTGATCACTGAACGACTGATCACTGACAACCGTTTTCAGGCCGTTCTCACTTCCTTCTTGCCGCTTTCCACTTTGCCAGCTTCGATCTTGTGGCCGCCACCGGTGCTGCCGACTTCCACCTTGATCTGCTTCGGCTTTGCTTCCGCGCGCTTCTCCAGTTCGATCCGCAGCACGCCCGCGTCGTAGTTCGCCTTCACGTTCTCTGGATTGACCGTATTCGGAATCGTGAACGAGCGGTAGAAGCTGCCGTAGCGGCGCTCAATGCGATGGAAGTTCTCTTCCTTCTCTTCGTTCTCGAACTTGCGCTCGCCCTTCACCGTCAGCAGGTTGTTCTCGAGCTGGATATCCAGGTCGGATTCCTTCATCCCCGGAACCTCAAGTTTCAGGGTGATCTTGTGCTCGTCCTCGTAGATGTCCACCGGGGGCACGAACGAGGCCGTCGTCATCAGGTCGCCGCCGTCAGTGCCGCGATTGAAATCCTGAAAGAGCGAATTCATCCGGTTCTGCAGCGCGAGGACATCCCGGAAGGGGTCCCAACGAGTAATTGCCATGACTCAATCCTCCGTACCGTTAAGAAAATTCTGGAATTTGGGGCCACTCCGGCTCTCGCCCGGAAGGCCCTGCACGTCATCTGATGAAGACTATAGCACGATTGATGCATAAAATGTGAGTGGATTTATATCAATGCAAGTTGGAAATACTTCCTCATCTATTTTCAATGCATTAGATCGAAAATGAGCTTGAGGAAAGCCTGCACTAATCCTATTTTGAGCCCGGATCGGCTGTGGAAAGCGATCCGATCGGTGTTTAGCCCTAAAACGCCGTGTCCCCGCCGAAGTTTCCTGGGTAGAGCATCTGCGGTGCGCCGGAACCGAAGTCCACCTTCCCGGCGAGCATGCGGCCGAAGAGCCGCATGCTGTTCGATTCGATCCGCCAGCTCACGATCCGGTCCTGCACCTGCGTGGCGAGGATGGCCAGCGAATCGGTGCCCTGCGTCGTCTGCAGATCGCCGGGCTGCACCGGCTGTCCCTGAGCGGCCGCCATGTAGATCCGGTGGGCCTGCACCGGATAGGTAGTCGCCGGGCCCATCGGCATCATGCCCAGTACCTCGGTGCCGGACTTGACCAGCGGCATCAGCATCAGGTCCATCGCATGCTTGCTCTTCAACGCCTTGGGATTAATGCAGTCCGGCTCAATCTCCACCAGCGTCAGGCTCGCCCACGCCTCCCCCTGCGGACCGGCTCCCGTTTCCCCCACCGTCAGCAGCCGCTTCGAGCACTGTCCTGTTTCCAGGTTGTCGTTCGTCCCCACGTCCGGATCGTTGCTGAACCGCGCCGTTCGCGACGCTCCCGGCAGCTCCTGTGGGCTCATCGGATGCAGCTCCGCCGGATATTCAAACGTGAAGTGCAGCCCGGGGTTCTGATAGGTCGCCGTCGCCCGAGGAGAAGTCTGTCCGGCGGCCACACTGCCCGCGCCAGCCACACAGCCAAGTGCCAGAAGAACCCAGAGGGAACATCTCATGGTCGCCAGCCTAACACTTCAGGCGCACGGGTCAGACCGGGAAAGTGCTTTCGCATCCGTCCGATCAGTACCGCTTTTGCACCAGGAAGCGCATTCCTGCACCGCACCCCCTGCGGTATTCTGACCCTTCCGTGCCCGAGACAGCCGAGACCCACACTCCCCTGATGCGCCAGTATCTGGCCGCTAAACGCCAGCATCCGGACACGCTCCTTTTCTTTCGCCTCGGCGACTTCTACGAGCTCTTCTTTGAAGACGCCAAAACCGCCTCCCGCGAGCTGCAGATCACCCTCACCGCCCGCGACAAAGAGCGCAGCGTTCCCATGTGCGGCGTACCGTATCACGCCGCCGACGGCTACATCGCCCGCCTCCTGCGCAAAGGCTACCGGGTCGCCATCTGCGACCAGATGGAAGACCCGAAGCTCGCAAAGAAAATCGTTCGCCGCGAGGTCACCCGTGTCCTCACCCCTGGCACGGCGCTCGATCCCACCCTAGCCGCCGAGCAGTCCAACTACCTTGCCGCCGTCCACTGCACAGGCGATGCCGCCGGCCTCGCGATTCTCGACCTCTCCACGGCCGATTTCCGCGCCACGGAGTTCTCCGGCCCCGGCTCAGCCGCCCAGTGCATCGAGGAGCTGTTGCGCCTCGCCCCCAGCGAGCTCATCTTCCCCGCCGCCCACGGTCCCTTCGGTCCAAAAACAGACGCCGCCGCGCTCGAGCCGCTGTTCGCTCAGGTTCGCACCCGCACTCCCGTCGACGACTGGGTCTTCTCGCCCGACTTCGCCCTCCCGCTCCTCGAACGTCAGCTGGGCAGCCGCGGCCTCGAAGGATTCGGCCTCAACGGCCACCCCGCCGCCGCTGCCGCCGCCGGAGCCATCGTCCACTACGTCCGCACCACGCAGCAGTCCGAAGCTGGCCATGTCGACACTCTCCGTTTCTACCGCCGCGCCGAGCACCTGCACCTCGATCAGGTCACGGCCCGGAATCTCGAGTTAACCGAGCCGCTTTTCCATGATGCCGGGCCGGAGACCACCCTCTTCTGCACCATGGACGCCTGCTGCACCCCCATGGGCAAGCGCCTCCTCCGCGGCACCCTGCTGCGGCCCATGATCGAGCCCGCCGCCATCGAAGCCCGCTACGCCGCCGTCGAAGCCGCTCGCGCCGACCTCATCCGCCGCGAAGAACTCCGCCGCTCGCTCTCCGGCATCCTCGACCTCGACCGCCTGCTCGCCCGCATTTCGCTGGACAGCGCCGGACCCCGCGACGTCCTCGCCCTCGCCGCCTCGCTCCGACCTCTGCCGGACCTAAAGCAGTCCGCCGCGAAGCTGGCCGATGCCGGCGGCCAGGCCGGCTTCTGGAGCCGCATCTCCGCCGAACTCGATACCCTCGACGACCTCCGCAATTCCATCAGCAAAACGCTGGTCCCCGATCCGCCCCTCACCCTTGCCGACGGCGGCGCGATTGCTGCCGGCATTGACGCCGAACTCGACGACCTGCGCTCCATCGGCTCCAGCGGCCGCGCCTCCATCGCCGCCATCGAAGACCGCGAGCGCAAGCGCACCGGCATCGGCTCTCTGAAGGTCCGCTTCAACTCCGTCTTTGGCTACTACCTCGAGATCACGAAATCCAACCTCGCTTCGGTCCCCGCCGACTACGAGCGCAAACAGACCCTGGTCAATGCGGAGCGCTTCACCACGCCGGAACTGAAGGACTACGAAACCAAAGTCCTCACCGCTCAGGAGCGCTCCATCGAGATCGAGAAGCGCATCTTCGCCGACCTCCGTCGCTGCCTCATGGAGAACGCCGGGCGCATCCGCCGCACCAGCCTGGCCGTCGCCGAAATCGACCTGGTGGCCAACTTCGCCCATCTCGCCGCCCTGCGCAATTACTCCCGCCCCGCCATCGTCCCCGAGCCCATTCTCGAAATCGCCGCCGGACGCCACCCCGTGATCGAGCGCCTCATGGACGAGGCCGGGGAAGTGCGCTTCGTCCCCAACGACCTATTCCTCGACGCCAGCCAGAACACCAGCCATCCCAACCTGCTGCTGATCACCGGCCCCAACATGGGCGGCAAGTCCACCTACCTCCGCCAGGCCGCGCTGCTCGTCATCCTCGCCCAAGCCGGATCCTTCGTCCCCGCCGATCGCATGACCTACGGCATCGTGGACCGCGTCTACACCCGCATCGGCGCCAGCGACAATCTGGCCCGGGGGCGATCCACTTTCATGGTGGAGATGACCGAGACGGCCACCATCCTGAACACTGCAACCCCCCAGTCCCTCGTCCTGCTGGACGAGATGGGCCGCGGAACCTCCACTTTCGACGGCCTTTCCCTCGCCTGGGCCACTCTCGAGTATCTGGAGCGGCACGTGGGCGCCCGCGCCCTCTTCGCCACCCATTACCATGAATTGACCATGCTGGCCGACGAATTTCCCCGCCTGAGAAACCTGCATGTCAGCGTCAACGAAGGCTCCCAGGGAATCGTTTTTCTGCATCGCATAGAACAGGGGCCTGCAAATCGGAGTTACGGAATTGACGTGGCGCGGCTGGCCGGTTTGCCCCCGGCTGTCATTCACCGCGCCCGCCAGGTGCTGAAGCAGCACGAGCGCTCGGAACGTCATAACGTCGCGGTCGAAACCGAGCCGGCGCTGCAGCTCACTATGTTTACTCCGCTTTCGCAGCGCATCCTCGATCGTCTGGCGCAGACGGACGTCAACACGCTGACGCCATTGCAGGCGTTGAACCTGCTGGAAGAACTGAAGACCGAAATCACGGGCTAGTTGAAAACCATGACACCAAGAGGCCAGGCCCATGAGCTCGAGACCCAGAACTTCACATCCCACGCCCGAGACCCCAGAGGAGCCGCGCAGAGCCAGCCGTGTGTTCATGCCGCGCCGCCGCAGCGTGCCCATCGCTGAGCAGGCCGGCCAGATCCTGATCGTCGGCGTCGGCTCTGCCTCTCTGTCTGCAGAAGAGCGCTCCTGGATCGAGAAGATCCGCCCAGGCGGCATCATCCTTTTCCGCCGCAACATTGAAGAGGCTTCCCAGACCGCCAGCCTGCTCCGCGACGCCGATCGCCTCGGCACCACGCCTCTCATCCGCTGTGTTGACCTGGAGGGCGGCCTTGTCGATCGCCTGCGCGACGTGGTCCACCCCATGCCGTCCCCGGCGGCCGTCTTCGCCACGGGCAAGCGCAATCTCTACCGCCAGCATGGGTGGCTCATCGCCCGCGAAGCCCGCGCCCTGGGATTCAACGTCGTCCTCGCGCCGGTTCTCGACTTGGCTCTGCCCGAATCCGCTCCCATCCTGAAGTCGCGAGCTGTTGCCGCCGAGCCCTGGCGCGTCATCGATTACGCCCGCTACTTTGTCTCCGGCCTGAACATGGAAAACATGCTCGGCTGCGGCAAGCATTTCCCCGGACTCGGCGGAGCCACCGTCGATTCCCACCAGTCAACGCCGGTCATCAATCGCCAGACGCGGCTGATGTGGCGCACGGACCTGTCCCCCTGGCTCGCGGTCGGCAGCCGACTGCCGTTCGCCATGGTCGCGCACGCGTCCTATCCATGGCCCGGCCGCGATCCGGCGCTGGCCACCATCTCGCGCTACTGGGTCACCAACGTCCTCCGCCGCCAGGTCCGCTTCCGCGGCATCATTCTCTCTGACGATATGGAGATGGGCGGCATTCTTTCCCAGATGTCCATCGAGGATGCGGTCATCGGAGCCGTCCGCGCCGGCATTCAGATGATCGAAATCTGTCGCAGCCCCGAGCTCATCCACCGTGCCTACGAGGCTCTGCTCAAAGAAGCCGAGCATTCCCGCGCCTTCCGCGATATGGTCGCCAGCGCCTGGCGCAAGATCTACCGCTCCAAGAAGAAGTGGCTGCAGCCCGTCAAGCGTCAGAACCTCTCCGAAGGCCGCATCACGCGTCTCTGCGAAGACGTCCGCGATTTCGCCCAGCACGTCGGCGAAGCGCCGGCCAGCTCAGCGCCCGACCCCGAACGCTGGCACGGCATGAACATCGCGGCGTCG